>JAGWYZ010000227.1 GCA_018969115.1 Chloroflexota bacterium
GGTGATGACGACACCTGATGCCGAAGGTTTTATATAGGCTTTGTCATCAGTAATAAATGGTTTATCGATGCTGGTGACGGGAACAACAACAGGTATAGCTGTGGGTTTTGGTGGGAGGGCCGTTGCTGTGGGTGGCAATGCTGTCGCCGTAGGAACAACAGGGGTTGCGGTGGCTGGCACAGGTGTTGATGTGGGTAGCACTTGGGTTGCTGGTGATTGTGTTGGAGGTGGTGCTATAGTGGCAGGTCCTGCGCACGCAGTCGCAATGATGCTTGCCAAGCAAGCAATCATAAATTTTTGTTTCATTATTGTTATCTACTCCTTTTGATGTATGGTTTGACCCTAATGGCGTAGACACTATAAAAAGCTGATATTAAGCAATTGCTAACTATGTGTTAAGCGTGTTTAAAACAAACTATTTGGCCGAAGATGCTATCCCCGTTTACTTTGCAAACTGTATTTATATCCCAATCAAACAAGTAAAACAAATTTATGTCGAAATCACGATATGACCTTTTGTAACGTGGACTTGCCCACCGTTACAAAAGGTCATATCGTGATTGTGGCTCGTAAGTAACATACACTTAACAATGCCGTAACGCACATTTAAAATAACATCGCATACTTATGCCAGAGAAATAAGTATGGATTACAGGACATTTCAAATCTCTGCCGATTATAAAATTGCGATGATGTATGCTGATACTGGCGGCGGGCATCGAAGCGCTACCGAGGCCATTGCACAAGGGTTAGGCTTGGCTTGGCCGGGTCAGTTTAGGGTCAGCACGCATAATACCTTTAAAGACTGGCATTTTCCTTTTTCCATTGCCGAAGATATTTACCCCCCGATGGTAAATCATGCGCGTGGTTTTTATTCGGCCTGTTTTCATGCAACCAATACCCATAAACGTATTGGCCTATTGCGCAACTTGCTGATGCCCTTATGTGAACAAGATGCCCGTGATTTTATTCAGGCCCATCCGGCAGACATGTATCTTTCGTGCCACCCACTTTACAACCAATTAATGCCCAAGGTTTTGGCCGATTTGCAGCATCCAGCCTTGTTTGTGAATATGGTCACCGATTTGGTGACTGGTCATGCTTACCATTACAACCCCGCAGTTGATGCTTGTATTGTCCCCACTGAACATGCGCGTCAACAAGCCATTCAAAACAAAATTGCCCCGCAAAAAGTATTTTTGGCTGGGCAACCCATTTGGCCCAATTTTGCGCGACGCACCCAAAACAGCCAACAGGTAAAACGTGAGTTGGGGCTGAGTGATAACGCCCCTATGATTTTATTAATGGGTGGTGGCGATGGCATGGGCACAATCGATCAAATTGCCTTGCACATTATGAACAGCCGCACCTTAGCCGCCCTAGATGCACATTTTGTTGTGGTGTGTGGGCGTAATCAGCAATTAAAAACCAAACTTGAGCAAGCACCATCGCTGTTAAAAAAACATATTTTGGGCTTTGTTAACACAGTCCCAGAATTAATGGGCGCGGCAAGTGTCTTAGTAAGCAAAGCTGGGCCGGGCACTATTTGTGAGGCTTTTGTGGCTGGGTTACCGGTTATTTTGTATGACGCCATACCAGGCCAAGAAGAGGGCAATGTCGATTATGTCGTGCAAAATGGGGCCGGAGTATGGAGTCCAGATCCTATTGAGGTTGTTCATCATTTAGCAACTTGGCTAAGCACTCCAAGCCTTTATGCCCAATTTTGCCAAGCGGCGCTTAAGTTGGCAAAACCCGATTCGGCCATTGCGATTGCTAATATTTTGGTACAACTTGCGCAGCAACCCCGCAAAACACCCCCTCAACGACGGTTCTTTTTAACCGGTAAATCGTTTGTCAAGCCGTTTCAAATGCCACTCACAGGTCGCATTCGAGCCAACAGTTTGATCAACCTGATGCGATCTGTGAGGTAACTTGATGCAAAATAGATATATTCAGCGTCGCATTGATATCGCTGGTTTGCATAATTTGCGTGATACGGGCGGTTATGCAACGCTTGATGGCGGCATTACCCGTTTTAACACGCTTTTTCGCTCCGATAGCCCGCATCGTTTAAATAACGAAGGAGCCAATCAACTCAACCTTTTAGCCATCAAAACCACCATCGATTTGCGTTTTGTAAAAGATATAACCCATAAGCCCCACCACTATCGACATGATTTGCATGTGCGTTATCATCATGTCGAGCTGCATCCTGAATTAATCACCTTAAAAACGACTCGGCCCTATCCATTGCCGCAAACCTTAGGTGAATATTATCGCAGCATGTTGGTTTATAACCAAGCCCAAATACGTCGGGTTTTTGAAATTATGGGCAGCCCAAACGCTTTTCCCAGCCTGATCAATTGCACGTTGGGCAAAGATCGAACCGGCATTGTGGTGGCGTTGGCCTTGGGCGTGGCCCGTGTGCCGATCGAAACGATTTTAGAAGATTATGAATTGTCTGGCGGTTATATTCAGCCGTTAACCACCGATATGTTGGCTCAATTTTCAAAAGATGATGTTTCAAAAAAATGGGCCAAACAAATGTTAGCTTGTGACCCCAATGCTTTACATTTTGCGCTTGAATGGCTTTTTCATGAATATGGGAATGCGGGGGCTTATTTGCGCGAAATTGGCGTTTCTCATACTGCTGTGAGCAATATTCGAGCGGCTTTGGTTGAAATATAGTGTTTTTGCGAAAATTTGTTTCAATCCCCTCGTTTTTGGGAGATAAAAAGACGATGAAGACATTAAGTATTACCCCGACAATTCATGCTAGTGCGTTTACGGCACACAGCGTTTTGGGTGAATGGAGTGAATTGGGGCCGAATTGCACTTTGATTGAATCAACTTTAGGCGATTATAGTTATTGTGCCGATAATGTTGATATTATTTATACCGATATCGGCAAATATTGTTCTATCGCGTCGCATGTACGCATTAATCCGGGCAACCACCCGATGTGGCGTGTTACGCAACATCATATGACCTATCGCCGTTCGATGTATGGTTTGGGCGCAGATGACCATGATTTTTTTGATTGGCGACGTGCGCATCGTTGCATCATTGGGCATGATGTATGGATTGGGCATGGCGTAACCGTGATGGCTGGTGTAACCGTTGGGACGGGGGCCATTATTGGGGCAGGGGCTGTGGTTACAAAAGATGTAAAGCCCTATGAAATCGTCGGTGGTGTTCCATCGAAGCATATTCGTATGCGTTTTGAGCCTGCAACGATTGCGCAATTATTAGCAAGCGAGTGGTGGCATTGGGACCGCGAAAAACTTGAGGCGAATTTTGATGATTTACTCGATGTCTCCAGTTTTTTAGAAAAACACGTAAAATCGTTGGCAATAAAATGACTTTATTGCTGCCTTTACACCGCCTTATTGCCATTGCTAGCTTTGCCTTTGCTTTGGCAATGATCGGTAGTACGCTTGAGCCAGCTGTATATGGGCATAAAATTTTACAATTTGCTCCAGATCAGCCCAACACCATGTTGGGGTTAGTGACCTTTGTTGGCTTGTTTATCGCCATATTAGCCCAACCGCTATTTGGTATTTGGTCAGATCGCTTGCATTCGCGTTGGGGGCGGCGGCTGCCTTTTTTTGCTGTTGGAGGGGTGATTGTCAGCGTGGCTTTACAGGGTATTGCATGGTCTCCTAATTTAACCCTATTAATGGCCAGTGTTGTGATGTTGCAGCTGGGCCAAAATATGATTGCAGCCCCATGGCAAGCGTTGATCCCTGACCAAGTGCCTATTCACCAGCGGGGGCGGGCAGCGGGTTTGCGGGCGCTGGCCGATATTTTGGCTGCTATTGTGGGCCGTGTTGTGGCCGGGCAATTGATGAGCCGGGTCGATTCATTCGGGGCCATTGCCATACATTTAACAGTGCTTGCGCCAACCGTCGCAATTGCTGTTGCTTTTTGGGTTACGTATCGTTTTGTGCCCAAAGATGTTGCGCCAAAGTTGCCCGCCAAGACATCCCTATCATTGCGGGCCGCTTTTTCTGTCGATCTAAAAGCTTATCCGGCTTTCTTCTGGTGGTTTTTAAATCGGTTTTGTTTTTGGATTGCATTTATTTCGCTAGGGGCATTTTTGTTGTTTTATGCTGTCGATGTTCTGGGGATGACCCAAGCTTATGCGCAAAGTTATATTAATACCTTGATCGCTATTATTGGCACTGGTATTTTATTAATTTTAATACCAGCGGGTTGGTTAGCCGATAAAATTGGTCGTAAACCGCTGATTATGTTTGGCAGTATAGGGGCTGCTGCGGCATTAATTGTGTTTTTATTGATGCGCGACCTTACTTTTATTACGATTTGCGGCGGCATGATTGGGTTATGCGCGGGTTTGTTTATTAGTGCGAGTTGGGCGCTTATTACAGATATTGTGCCCAGTAGCGAAGCTGCTCGTTATATTGGGATTGGTAATATCGCCAATGCGGGGGGCAGCGCAATTGCTCGTTTATTGGGAGGTTGGTTGATTGATACTATTAACCGTGTGTATGCCAGTCAATCGGTGGGGTATATGACGTTGTATTATATTGCAGCCGGTTTGTTTATTTGTAGCTTTTTTGCGATTTTGCCCTTAAAGACCAAAAGTAAATACTAAAAACCGATTTCCCCATGTCCAGCTTAGCTGTAGGCGGCGCTGGACATGGGGAAATCGGTATACGTCTTTTAATTCAAGGCAAAATTTTTAACCTAAAGAATAAGTTACTTGGCGCAAATGTTCAGTGAGTGCTTTACGCCCTTCAATGTGTTCTAACTGATCATAAGGAATCGGGGTGCCGATGCTTACTTTGAGCCATTGCCCTAAGTTGCGATTTACCTCATTGATGATGAGGGCCAGACGTAGCGTTAGGCTAAATTGGCTAACCAACTGAAACAAAAAGCTATTGTGCCCATGAAAAAACACTGGTACGACAGTTGCTCGATTGACCTGAACCATTTTTGACATAAAGAGTTTCCAATCTAAATCAGTGACTTCGCCAAAGAGTCCCTGTGCCGTAGAAATACCCCCAGCCGGAAAAATAACAATGGGGATATTGTTTTGTAAAGCGGCCTGTGCGTTGCGTTTTGATTGAATGTTGGTTAAGATTGCTTCTTTTGTTT
This sequence comes from Chloroflexota bacterium, assembly GCA_018969115.1. Classification (GTDB taxonomy): domain Bacteria; phylum Chloroflexota; class Anaerolineae; order J036; family Brachytrichaceae; genus AQU-03. The sequence continues at coordinate 5,122 of JAGWYZ010000227.1, forward strand.
CACTAAAATCAATGGGTAATAAGAAGCGGCTAATGCGTGGTTCGCGGCACAGGGCGTTGTTAATAAGCACCCGGAAATCACCTCGTGCTCGCATGGCGATTACACATAATGCCAAGCCATCGATAATGCCATAAGGATGGTTGGCAATAAAAACCACCGGGCCTTGTTTGGGAATTGCATCTAATTGCACCGGGTCGATGTCAAGTTGAATTCGAGTGGCTTTTAGGGCTGCTTCAAAGAACGAAATGTTACCTTCGGTTAATGATAATAATTCTTCATAACGCTGTTCAAGATTTTTGCGTCCGCTCAATAATTCAATGCCATTAATAATGGCGCGTTTTAGCTTTGGTTGGCTTGGTTCGGCGTAACTTAGTAAAGGTTTTGCAATCATGGCTTATTAGTTTTAGGCAAAAGATTCTGGCTGCCAGCTGACGGCCATTTTTTTAGATTTATTTGGCTGGGTTTTGTTTGTTGTGTAAAAGTGCTGGTGTGTAAGGGCATAATCTTCAATCAATTGATCTAATATGCGACCCCATGAGCGATTTTCTGCATCATAGCGAGCCTGTTGTGTCAATTGGGACCGTAACAATGGGTTGTGAACGAGGGTTAGGATGGCGTGAATAAAATCAGTTTGCGATTCTGGGGCGGTTAATAACCCATTATGGTTATGTTTAATAAAATCGAGCACCCCTCCTGCTTGTGGTGCAACAACAGGTAGCCCACTGGCGAGGGCTTCTAAGGCTACATTCCCAAAAGTTTCATTGGCAGACGAAAAGGCAAATATATCGGCACTGGCATAAGCATGTGCTAATTCTTCACCCAATAAATAGCCTGTAAATACTGTGTTTGTGCCCGCGAAGAGATTTTCTAATTCGGGTCGGGCTGGGCCATCGCCAATAATTGCAAGCCGTAAATTGGGAGATTGGTCTAAGATTGGACGCAGCCAGTGGATGCGTTTTTCACGGGATAAACGACCGACTGTAATAAGTAAGGAATGTTGAGGGTTCCCATTTGTTAGGCGGTTGCGCCATTGAGTGGTATGTTTTGTTGGGTTAAAGCGTTGGGTATCTACGCCGCGCCCCCATATTTTCAGATGCTTGAACCCGCGTTGATGTAATTCTGAATAGGTGCTTTGTGACGGACATAAGTTAAGTTGAGCATGACTATGCAACCAAGTATTAAATTGCCAAATGATGCTTGATATCACATTGCCAATAGCGCCCGGTTGCCAACGCTGTATAAACCCCGGGCTGTCGGTGTGATATGACGCAACAAGTGGCACGTTTAATTGTTTTGTAGCCCAAATTCCAGCAATACCCAATGAAAATGGATTGACAATATGAATGATATCGGGTGCAAAATTGCGTAGTGAATGAATAAGTGATACCCAAGGTGGAACTAGTTTTAGATCTGGGTAAACCGGCAAGGGGAAACCAGTATATTGAATGATATGGGTGTTTTTGAAGGCCTCGGTTTGACCCCTTGTTATATATTTGCTTGGCCCAATGCCGTTATAAATAGGGGCAGGTTTGAGAAAGGCAGCTAGATCTGAAAGCCGAATCGTTTGGGGGGTGGAGGCACAATTGGGCGCAAGCAGCAAGGTTTGATGATTGCGGGCATGTAAATGCGCTAAGGTATAGGACAAGGTATTCGTGATACCATCTATTTTGGGCAAAAAGGTTTCAGTGATGAAAGCGATTTTCATAGATCACCGGCTTGTTCCAATGCCAATAGCCCCAATCGTTACTGAGTAAACGGGTTGGGATGAGGTTTAGGTAAAGTAAGGTGCAGCGCAGTGAAGAATGAAGCACTTTGTGTAGCACGCGCCCTTGAAGCCGACGATGATCGTGCGCATAAACTTTTAGATCACCGACAAAACGAAAATTAAAACC
>JAGWYZ010000228.1 GCA_018969115.1 Chloroflexota bacterium
AGCGTTGCTATGATTGCTTCGACTGTTTTGTATACTGCGGGGGGATGTTGTTCTTCTTTTTTTTTCATACCCTCTGTTTTACTACAGATTTGAACAACATCCCTACTTTTAGACTAAACTACCGTTAGATGAAATCATGTAATTTCATCAAATCAGAGAGCATATTTAGACAAAATGAGTGCCAAAATCACTATTAATTCACAATTTATTTATGCTAAAATATGTAACCGGTTACATGTGGTAGCGGTTACATATGACAAAAATTACAGCTCGGCAAATTGCCGCCCAAACCGGTGTATCGATTGCGACCGTGAGTCGCACCATTAACAATAATGGCTATGTGCATGCCGATGTAAGGGCGCGTATTGAGGCGGCCATGCGTGATTTGGGCTATTTGCCCAATCAAGCCGCCCGCAACTTAGCCACTGGGCGCACCCGCACCGTTGGGTTAGTGCTGCAAACCCTGCACAGCCCAGCTTTTGTCGATATGACTGAAGCTATTCAAATGACGCTGCGCGAAAAGGGCTATTTTTTGTTGATGTGCAACACCCAATTCAACCAACAAATCGAAACCGATTATTTGCGGCTGGTGCAGAGCGGCATGTTAGATGGCATGATTACAAATGCCATTAACGATACGGCGACAGAGATGCGGCAATTGGTGCAGCAAAATTACCCAATTGTGTTCATCAATCGCAGCCTAACCGGCATTGAAGGGCAGCCCACCCGCACTGGTTTTGTGCAAATGGATTTACAACACGCGACATTTTTGGCTACCGATTATTTAGCGGGGTTGGGGCATCGGCGAATTGGTGTAATAACAGGGGATATGCAATTGAGTACCCAACAGCGCCGTTTGGGCGGTTACCGTGAGGCACTACAGGCCAGAGGGCTTGAATTTGACCCACTTTTGGTGCAGGCTGTGGCGGTAAATCGGAATGAAGCAACTAGAGATGGTCAACTTACCCCTAAAAATGCCAATGCTTTGCATGAAGCGACGGTGCAAGCAACTGGCGAATTTTTGACGGCGATGCCCGATGTTAGCGCCCTGATTGTGATTTATCACACCATGTTGCCGGGTGTTTTGCAAGCTATTCGCCAAGTGGGGCGACGTGTGCCCGATGATCTTTCGCTAGTCGCGTTTAGCGACTTTCCAATGGCCCCATTCTTAGACCCCCCATTAACGGTGGTGGCGCAACCCAGTACCGAAATGGGGCACAAGGCCGCCGATATGCTAGTGGCACTCATTGAACAACCAGCACAACCTGCCCAACACGTATTGCTTAGGCCAGAGTTGATTGTGCGCCAAAGTTGTAAGCCTTACCCTTAAATATCAAGACGCGACCGTTCTCTGTTAATCCCTCTGAATGAATATGTTGATTCCTCCACCATGATTCGTTCAGAGGGATTAGGAGAGAACAATCTTTCTTTCACTAAGATTTGGAGTTAATATGAGAAATAAAAGTATCACCACCTTGATGGCGGCCATGTTGTTAACGGCATGTGTCCAAGCCACCACGCCAAGCACCAACAACACCACTAAACCAGTAGCTCAAACGGCTGATCAACCGCAAAAAGGCGGCACAGCCATCATCGTCATCGACACCGACCCCACCACCCTAAATGGTGGCATCACCACTGAAGCGGTGGCTGGGCAAGTGGCTGCCAAAATATTTAGCGCGTTGGTTTATCTCGATAAAGATTATGCACCACAACCCCAACTAGCCGAAAAATGGGATGTATCGCCCGATGGCAAAGTGTATACGTTTAAATTGCGCAGTGGCGTTACTTTTCATGATGGCAAACCTCTGACCAGCGCCGATGTGAAATTTACCTATGAAGAGGTGTTGGGCAAATATCATCCCCGCACCCAAAACCTTGTCAAGCAACGTATCGAAGCAATTGAAACCCCCGATGCTACAACCGTGATTTTTAAACTCAAAGATCCATACGCGCCATTTCTCATTCAACAAACCGTGTTCGAGGCCCCTATTTTGCCCAAGCACTTGTATGAAGGCAAAGATGTGCTAAAAAATGAGGCTAATGCCAAGCCGATTGGCAGCGGCCCATTTAAATTTGGCGAATGGAATCGTGGTCAAAGCATCACACTAGTGCGCAACCCCGCTTATTTTGAAAAAGACTTACCTTATCTTGATGGTATTAAATTTCAAATGATCCCTGAAGCGCAAAACCGCGCGGTGGCGCTTGAATTGGGCGAAGCCGATTTCATCGGCGATTTTTACACCCCCAAGACCGACGTGCCACGTTTGGCCAAAAATGAGAAGTTAGTACAACGTCGCGGCAGTGTCATCCCCGCCATTTACTTCATTATGATCAATACGCAATCGCCTGCCTTTAAAACAGCTGAAGCACGCCAAGCGCTGGCCTTTGCCATTGACCGCAACCGCATGGTGCAGCAAGCCGCTGGCGGCATTGGTCGCCCCGGTCGTTACCCGTTTGGTGATGGCTTCAAATGGCTGTTAACTGAAAACGCTGATTATGACAAACTTTACCCACGTGATATTAATAAAGCCAAAGCGTTATTGACAACGGCGGGTGTCACCCCCGGCAAATTACGCCTCGCTTATGATTCATCGCGCCCCCAAATGATTGCGGGTGGGCAAATTATTCGCGAGAACCTAAAAGAAATTGGGTTTGATGTTGAGCTTCTGCCAATGGAACGCACCGTAATGGTGCAAAAGGTGTTTGCTGACCGTGAATTTGATATCACTATGCAATCCTTTGTCAGCAGCGGCGACCCGGCGATTGGTTATCATCGTTTATATCAGACCAATAACACCAAAAATCAATTCACCAACGCCACTGGCTACTCAAATGCCACCGTCGATGATTTGATGAACAAAGCCGCCGCCACCCCAAACCGTGACGAACGCGCCAAACTGTATAAGCAAATGCAAGAAATTGTGGTGAAAGATTTGCCCAGTATCGTATTATTTGATGACGAAGCCGTTGACACCGCGTCAAAGAAGTTAGGTGGGGTCTTCCCTGTGCTCGATGAGCGCGATGGTTGGCAATATGTGTGGTTGAAGAAGTAATCACAAATCAATAAACAACGGGAATTTAAAAAGACATATTGTTGATTCCACTATCTTTCCTTAAGCACATATCAGATTCCAAGTTGGTAAAAGTTTTCGCCGATTTTATGATCTCTCCTCCAATCTATCCTCGGAGGAGAGATCATGAAATCGGCCCTCCATCTTTTAGAAATTTGCTTTATCTTAATTTGCTCTATCTTATGGAGGATAGTGAAACTGGCAAAAATATGTTTCACTATCATCATCAATAAAGTAAAAAGTAAAAATATCAAAAAAATAATGGAACATCAAATGAATAAAAATAATTTTCAGCCTAACGGTACTCAAGACGCAAACACAGTTGTGTTAAAGCGCGGTCTCGCTCAAATGCTCAAAGGTGGTGTGATTATGGATGTGGTTACGCCTGAGCAGGCCAAAATAGCCGAAGATGCTGGGGCATGTTCCGTCATGGCCTTAGAGCGTGTCCCCGCCGATATTCGCAAAAATGGTGGGGTGGCCCGTATGAGTGACCCCAGCATGATCGAAGGTATTATTGCGATCACGACTGTGCCAGTGATGGCAAAATGTCGCATTGGGCACTATGTCGAAGCTCGGGTATTAGAGGCGCTAGGCGTAGACTATATCGATGAAAGCGAAGTATTAACCCCTGCCGATGAAGAAAACCATGTTGATAAACGTGATTTCAAAGTGCCTTTTGTATGTGGGGCACGCAACCTCGGCGAGGCATTGCGCCGAATTAATGAAGGCGCCGCTATGATTCGCAGCAAAGGTGAAGCCGGCACAGGTGATGTTGTTGAGGCCGTACGTCACGCTCGTGCAATTTTAGGCGAAATTCGACGAGTACATGCCATGAACCGAGCAGAGTTGTTTACTTACGCCAAGGAAATTGGCGCACCTTATCATTTACTTGAAGAAACGGCCGAATTAGGACGATTACCAGTAGTGTTATTTGCTGCCGGTGGTATTGCCACCCCTGCCGATGCCGCACTAATGATGGAAATTGGGGTGGATGGTGTATTTGTCGGCAGCGGTATTTTCAAAAGCGGCGATCCGTCTAAACGTGCCAGAGCCATTGTCGAAGCCACCACCCATTTTCGCGATTACAAGATCATTGCTGAAGTGAGCAAAAATTTAGGTGAACCTATGGTTGGTATTAACATCAGCAGTTTGCCCTCTGACCAAAAAATGGCTGGACGAGGCTGGTAAAACATGAGAATAGGCGTTTTAGCGCTACAAGGTGATTTTGCCGAACATGTGCAAATGTTGCGACAGTTGAAGGTCGAGGCGATTGAGGTGCGTTTACCAGCGCATCTTGATGGTTTAGATGGACTAATTATGCCAGGTGGCGAGAGTACAACCTTCGCAAAGTTGGCACTCCGATTTGGGCTAATACAACCATTACAGCAATTTGCAGCTTCTGGCAAGGCGATGTGGGGCACTTGTGCAGGTTTAATATTTATGGCCAAAGATGTAGGGCGTGATCAGCCCACATTGGGCGTGATGGATATTACCGTGAAGCGTAATGCTTTTGGGCGGCAAGTTGATTCATTTATTACCCCATTGGTAATTGCCGGTCTTGATAAAGGGACATATGATGCAGTGTTTATTCGTGCGCCGCTCATTGAAACCGTAGGTGATAATGTAATTGTGCTATCCACTTTGTTAGATGGCACAATTGTGGCAGCACGTGAAAATAATATGTTGGCCACATCCTTTCATCCAGAATTAACTCGTGATTTACGTCTACATGCGTTTTTTCTGACAATGTGCCAACATCGCCAATAATAGATGTCTATGTTCAATACCTTCGCCATCTCGACCATGAATGAATTCACAGTCCAAAGATTTCAAACGCGCTAAAGCACATTCGCCGCACTCTTAATGCGTTTTAACACATTTGTTTGTTTCAGCCTATGAATTCATTCACGGGCTGAAACAAACAAATTGACAATTGGCGAAGGTATTGTAGTGTGCGGCTGCGGCCATCCATCAAACAAAGACATAATGCCGGTCTTATCATATGATGAGACCGGCATTATGCATATTTGAAAAAGATTTATTTGAACAACTACAACTGATAAATAGCCCCAAATTTGGCCTTGAGATAAGCCACATAGGGCTTGGCACTCAAATTTTTACCACTGGCACGTTTAATCAGGTCGGGCGGCAAATAACGACGGCCATGTTGATGAATATGCTTGCGCAACCACGCCAGCAACGCGCTAAATTCGCCATATTTAAATTGATCGGTCAGGTCTGGAATATCTTTTTTGATGCGATCAAACAATTGCACCGAGATCAAATTGCCCAGCGCATAAGTGGGGAAATAGCCGATCAGGCCATTCGACCAATGAATATCTTGTAAACAACCAACGGCATCATTTTCGGGGACAACGCCTAAATAGTCTTTATACTTGGCGTTCCACGCTTCGGGCACGTCATTCATCTTAAGCGAGCCATCCAACATCGCCATTTCCATTTCAAAACGCACCATAATATGCAAGTTATACGTTACTTCATCGGCCTCAACCCGAATAAGTGATGGCTCGACTTTGTTAATAGCTTTGTAGAATGTTTCTAAGGGGGTATCTTTAAACACCGGCAGCGCCTCACAGAGTTGCGGATAAAAATAGACCCACGATTCGCGGCTGCGGCACACCAAGTTCTCCCACATACGTGATTGCGATTCGTGTAGCCCTAATGAGCAACCGGTACCGGTTGGGGTACGATCATAATCATGCGAAATTCCTTGTTCATAGAGCGCATGACCCACCTCGTGCATGACGCTAAAAAACATGGTATTAAACATAGTTTCGTCGATGCGGGTAGTAATTCGCACATCATCAATTGCAAAATGGATGCAGAATGGGTGAGCCGTGTAATCCATTCGCCCACGATTAAAATCGTAACCCAATTGGGCTGCTACTTTTTTGGCAAGGTCTTCTTGCACCTGCTTGTCAAATTGCCCGTGCAAGCAGTCATCAGTAATGCGGTCTTTGTTGGCGACAATGGCATGAACCAATGGCACAATCTGGTCACGCAAATCAGTGAAGATAGTAGTGACTTCAGACGTTTTCATGCCTGGCTCATATTGGTCGAGCAATGCATCGTAAATATGCTCTGTATAGCCGAGGTAATCGGCAGCGCGACGTGCCAAATCAAAATTCTTTTTTAACCAAGGGGCAAACAATTCAAATTTAGATTGGCGGCGTGCATCAATCCAAGCATGGGTTGCTTGTGAGTTCACACGAGCCATCTCGGCGACAAACTCACTGGGCAATTTTTTAGCTTCATCATAATCGCGTTTTGCAATATTCACAATGGCTGCTTTTTTTGCATTTTTCATTGTGGTTTCTTCTGCCGCTGCCAATTTCAATAGTTTAGCCGTTGTAGGTGACGTAAACATTTCGTGGCTAATTTTGCTCAACGTGCCAAGTTGCTCGCTGCGGCTTTGGGCGGCCCCATTGGGCATATACGTTTCCTGATCCCAATTTAATAACGAAGCTGCATGATTTACATCGCTTATTTCATTTAAGCGTACTTTAAGGAGGTCAAATTGTTGTCCCATTTTATTAACTTTAGGTTTTAGATTTTAGATTTTGGATTTGTTGCGTGACTCCGCATAATGTTTTGATTGACGCCGTTATCGTAGTTATAAGATCATTGCCTTCTTTTCGCAAAATATTGAGGCGAGCTGCTGACAAAATTTTAGATTCGGTCAGTAATTCCATCCAATAAATCGATTCATCAAGTTCTTCTTCACTCTAGTTTTCGCTAAAAACAGCCTTTTGAGCACGAGCTAAGGCAAGGGCCGGATGATAGCCAGTAGGAAGATGACTAGTTACCGAGCGCTTTTCTCGGAGTCTGGGTAGCAAGGGAATGCCAGCAAAATCAA
>JAGWYZ010000009.1 GCA_018969115.1 Chloroflexota bacterium
CAGGCTAACAATGCCTCAACTGCCGCCACGACAGGAGCAGTGTCGGTGAAATGCACCCCATGTAGCCCTGCCGCCTGCGCCCCGGCAATATTTTCAGTTAAATCATCAACAAACACCGCCTCTTTCGCCGTTACGTCTAACCCCTCGATCGCCATTTCATAAATGCGGGCATGAGGTTTGCGTACGCCCACCTCTGCCGAGATCACAATATGATCAAAATCATCGACAATATGCAAACGGTGCTGTAACGTCATGCGCAAACTGGGCGGGGCATTGCTAATAATGCCAATTTTAAAACCAGCTTTGCGCCATTGGCGAATTTGGGTCAGCAATTCAAGATTGAGGGTATCGCCAGCATAAAAATCTTCACGAAATTGTGTTACTTGGTCGGCTGGCACACCCAAGCGCTTCCCCACTTCTTGCCAAAATGCCTCAAATGCCAGCTCACCACGTTCAAATTGGGTGTTCAAGGTCGTGCCATGCACCAAGGCTTCGAGGCTATTGTGTGGTAAATTGAGCTTGCGCTCCCATTCATAGCGCTTGCTCCAATCGAGTGTGCGCAACAGCACCCCGCCGATATCAAAAATAATGGCTTTAATTGTCATAATCTAGGGTACTATACCGCGTGTTAAAAAAGTGCAAAACAACTGGTTACGCGTTCTTTATCTTGGTAAAATCGATAGCCGGCAATAGTAGGGGCACGGCAGTCCGCGCCCATACCGCCAAAATGGGTGAGTAGCAACTTTATTTTAATTTTTAATAATGAATCTACCTGTAATTATTCAAGGCGGCATGGGTGTCGCAATTTCTGATTGGAAATTGGCAAAAGCAGTTTCGCTGGCCAGTTTTTTGGGGGTTGTATCAGGAACTGGTATTAGCCGTGTATTGGCAAGCCGTTTACGTGATGGCGACTTAGATGGACATGTGCGTCGCGCAATGGCAAATTTTCCACAAACCGAGCCAGTGCAAGACATCCTCAGCCGTCATTATGTTGAAGGCGGCAAAACACCTGACATGCCCTACAAGACCCCCGCAGCCTATAGTATTAAACCCCCGCGTTTTCTCGACCAAATTACGGCGATGGCTAATTTTGTGGAAGTGTGGCTAGCCAAAGAAGGTCATGACGGCGTAGTCGGGGTCAATTTGCTCGAAAAAGTGCAAATGCCGAATTTAGCCTCGTTATATGGGGCCATGTTGGCTGGGGTCGATGTCGTCATCATGGGCGCGGGCATTCCGACTCAAATAGCGGGCATTTTAGATAAACTTGCCAATCATCAACCCGTTTCATATCGTTTAGACGTATTGGGGGCCAAACCCGACGATGACATCCGTATTCATTTTGACCCCAACCAAGTTTTTCCGTGCATCGCCGAATTGGTGGGGCCGCTTAAGCGCCCCCAATTTTTGCCCATTATTTCATCGGTTATTTTGGCCCAAGCCTTGCTAAAACGCAGCGAAGGCGCGATCAATGGTTTTGTGATCGAAGGCCCGACCGCCGGTGGGCACAATGCACCCCCACGTGGACCAGTGCGTTTGAATGAGAAAGGCGAACCCATTTACAGCGAAAAGGACGTGGTGGATTTGGAGAAAATGAAACAATTTGGCTTGCCGTTTTGGTTAGCTGGTGGCTATGGTCACCCCGGCCAACTCAAAGCCGCCTTGGCAGCCGGGGCGGCAGGCATTCAAGTCGGTTCAGCCTTTGCTTTGTGCGATGAATCGGGTATGGAAACCAAACTAAAAGCCAAGATTTTGCGCAAAGTGTTAGACGAAGAAGCCGAAGTATTCACCAGCCCGCTGACCTCGCCCACCGGTTTTCCATTTAAAGTGGCGCTGATGGAAGGCACGATGTCTGACCCAGCCGCCTACGCCGAACGTCCGCGCATCTGCGATCTCGGCTTTTTGCGCAGTGTTTATAAAAAAGATGGGGATTCAGTTGGCTACCGTTGCGCCGCTGAGCCAGTTGACGATTATGTCAAGAAAGGCGGCAAAATTGAAGACACGGTCGGGCGCTCGTGCTTATGCAATAACTTGCTGGCTACCGCTGGCTTTCCGCAATTGCGCAAAAGTGGCTATCTCGAGCAGCCCATTATCACGGCTGGCGACGACTTGGTGACAGTCGGGCAATTTGTGCGGGCGGGCAAAACCAGCTATTCGGCCCAAGATGTGCTTAATTTTTTGCTTGAGCGCAATTAGTAGATTGGTTGATTGGTTGATTGGTTCACTTACAAGTTATGAATCACCTATTCAACCAATCAAGCAATCAACTGCTACACAGCTGGTTATAAGTGTCATACAGCACAATATCATCCATCGGATAGTGTTTACGATTCCCCGTCCAAAGTGGGCAGCGATAATGTTTTGCTGTTGCTGCTATCAAATAATCCTCAAGCGAAATACCTTGAAACGCTTTGCAAAATTGATTGGCATATTGACCCGCCAATCGAGCGATATCCACATCCAAACTTAATGGTGTGCACAAATTCAAAAACATTTCAATCTGCGCATATTCGCGGCGTAGTGCTCCAGCATAGATTTCGGCAACCACGACGGGTGATAACAAAAAAATGACTTCTTGCGCCCTCAAATCAAGAAATTGTGTCACCATCTTGCTGTTTTTGTGCAACAAATGAATAACGATATCGGTATCTAAGAGAGTGTTTCTTAAATCAAATTTCACTTTGTTGTCAGCTGAAATTACGTGGTTTTATCAAATCAGAGAGCATATTTAGACAAAACGAATGCCGAAATCACTATCTCAGCGTTGTTATGGGGCGGCTTTGCCGCCCCATAACAACGCTGAGATAGTGATTTCGGCGAAAAATTGTTTTAAGAAACACTGTCTAAAAGCTTACGGCTCAAAAGCTTACGACTCATAAAATTCACCGCTATATAATCCCTACTCGTTATGAGCAGTTTCATGAATAGCAACCAGCTTTTCTTCACCTCAGAATCGGTGACAGAAGGGCATCCCGACAAGATGTGCGACCAAATCTCTGATGCAGTATTGGACGCATGTTTAGAACAAGACCCAATGAGCCGTGTGGCCTGCGAAACCGCCACTAAAACCGGCTTTGTGATGTGTTTTGGTGAAATTACAACGAAAGCATTTGTCAATTTCGAGGTTCTCGTCCGCCAAGTTGTGAATGATATTGGCTTTGACCATTCTGATAAAGGCTTCGATGGGCATACCTGTGGTGTTATTGTTGCCTTAGCCAGCCAATCACCCGATATTGCAATGGGTGTCGATGCCGCCGCCGAAGTGCGTGGTGATAGTAAGGTTGATGAAGAAGCCCAGATTGCAAAAGTGGGCGCTGGTGACCAAGGCATGATGTTTGGGTTTGCCTGTAATGAAACCCCGGAAATGATGCCAATGCCGATAGCCTTGGCACATCGTTTGGCCCGCCGTCTGAGCGAAGTGCGCAAAAATGGCATGTTGCCTTGGCTACGCCCCGATGGCAAAACCCAAGTGACTGTTGAATATTCAAAGGGCAAGCCAGTGCGTATTGATACCGTTTTGATTTCGACCCAACATGCCCCAGAAGTCAGCCAAGAAGAGATCAACGAAGCGTTGACTGATGTGGTCATTTTGCCAACTTTGCCCAAAGAATTTGTTGATAATCAAATCAAGATCTATACCAACCCAACCGGACGCTTCGTCGTCGGTGGCCCAATGGGTGATGCGGGTTTGACTGGCCGCAAGATCATTGTCGACACTTATGGCGGTATGGGGCGTCATGGTGGTGGCGCATTTAGCGGCAAAGATCCCACAAAGGTTGACCGTTCAGCTGCCTATGCTTGCCGCTGGGTCGCCAAAAACGTGGTTGCCGCTGGCTTGGCTGATCGCTGCGAAGTACAGGTATCTTATGCTATCGGCATGGCGCAACCGCTCTCAGTTAACGTCGAAACCTTCGAGACCGGCAAAATCAGCGATGAGAAAATCAATAAGGCCATCCGCGAGGTATTCGACCTGCGCCCGGGTGCCATTATTCGTGATCTTAAGCTGCGCCGCCCAATCTATCGCAAGACAGCCGCTTACGGGCACTTTGGCCGCAATGATATCGAAGCGCCGTGGGAGAGCACTGACCGTGCCGAGGCTTTGAAGAAAGCTGCGCTTAGTTAATGGCATAAAAACGCCGATCATTTGATCGGCGTTTTTTATTTAACTGAAATAAATTTTTGCCGAATCGGCATTACTTCTTTACTTTTACCCCTTTTTTAATTGGTTTTTCAGCTATCGGTTCGGCAGGCTTGGCATTGGGTGCGGCGGGGGTTAGTGCTGCTTCCCACACTTGCTCAACTCGTTCAACCAGCACAAATTTGAGCGATTCGCGCACTTCTTGCGGCAATTCGTCTAAATCGACTTCATTGCGTTTTGACATTACGATAATTTTCATGCCAGCGCGATGTGCCGCTAACACTTTTTCTTTGATGCCGCCGACGGGCAATACCATCCCGCGCAGGGTGATTTCGCCAGTCATTGCCACATCGGGCCGCACCTTGCGCCCTGTCAGCAATGACACCAAGGCTGTGCTCATGGTAATGCCCGCCGATGGCCCATCTTTGGGCTGCCCACCTGCTGGCACGTGCATGTGAATGTCGCTCGTCTCGAAGAATTTTTCATCGATGCCCAATTCTGCCGAGTGGCTGCGCACAAATGAGAGCGCGGCTTGAGCGCTCTCTTTCATCACATCGCCCAATTGGCCGGTTAGGGTAAAGCCTTTGCCACCGCGCATTTGGGTGGCTTCTATATAAATAATATCGCCGCCGACTGGTGTCCACGTTAAGCCAATCGCCACACCGGTTTGGCGAGTGCGCTCGACTGCCTCTGAGTAAAACTTGGGTTTGCCCAACATTTCGCCAACTTGGGCTGGCCCGACCGTAGCTGGCAGGGTAATTTTGCCTTCAGCTACACGTGTCACCAATTTGCGGCAAATGCTGCCAATTTCGCGCTCTAAGTTGCGCACTCCCGATTCGCGGGTGTAATCGCGCATCAATTTTAAGATGGCGGCTTCGCTAAAGGTCACTTCGCCCGCCCGTAATCCATTTTCTTTTAGCTGACGCGGGGTGAGGTAGCCTTGGGCAATGCTCAATTTTTCGCGCTCGGTATAGCCGCTCAACGACAAAATTTCCATGCGGTCGCGCAGCGGCCCGGGCACGGTTTCGAGCGTGTTAGCGGTGCAAATGAAAATGGCTTGTGACAAATCAAATGGCACATCTAAATAATGATCACGAAACTCGCGGTTTTGTTCTGGGTCTAATACCTCAAGCAAGGCCGAGGCCGGATCGCCGCGAAAATCGCGCCCCAATTTATCGACTTCGTCGAGCATAAAAATCGGGTTGCGGCTTTCGACCCGGCGCAGGCTTTGAATGATGCGCCCGGGCATGGAACCGATATAAGTGCGGCGGAAGCCACGTATTTCAGATTCTTCGTGCACGCCGCCCATCGAGGCGCGAATAAATTTGCGGCCCATTGCGCGGGCAATGCTTGCCCCGAGCGACGTTTTACCAACACCCGGTGGGCCAACAAAACATAGAATAACCCCTTCGCGTTCGGGGCGAATGAGATTTACAACGGGTGCAGATTGTGCGGCATCGGCTGATGTCGTTACGGCTTCTGAACTTTCGTCGATCGAGGCTGAGGCGTCAACGACTTTTTCTTCGTTTTTGGAACTAAACGTCATACTCTCAGCCTTTAAATCTGCCTTGCGTTTGCGCACTGCTAAAAATTCAAGAATACGGTCTTTGAGGTCATTTAAACCATAATGATCTTCATCTAGCACCACACGGGCATGAGGAATATCTAAATTATCGATTGTGCTCTTTTGCCAAGGCAACGACACCATCCAATCTAAATAAGTGCGAATGACGCCATATTCGGCGGCTTGGGTGGGCAGTTTTGCCAGTCGATTAAGCTCGCGCTCGGCTTCTTTGCGTGATTCTTCGTTCATTTCGCTGGTGGCAATTTTTTCGCGCAACTCAGCAATTTCGGCTTGTTCGTCGGCCTCGCCCAATTCTTTTTGAATGGCTTTAATTTGTTCGCGCAGAAAATATTCTTTCTGTACTTTTTCCATTTCGCCGCTGGCTTGCGATTGAAATTTGCGGCCTAGCTCTAATACGCGCAACTCTTTGTTGAGCAACTCGAGCAGCAAGATCATTTTCTCGTGCAAATCATCAATGCTGAGCAAGCGTTGCGCTTCAAGCATTTCGAGCGGCATATAAGTCGCTACGGCATAAGTGAGTTGGCGCGGGTCTTCAATAGCTTGTACCATACCGGCCAATTCTTCAGGCATGCCTGGGCGCAATTCAGCTACTTTGCCAAAGGTTTGGGCCACATTACGCCGCAGCGCCTCAATTTCTAGCGCATTTTCGGGATCAGGCTCGGGCGAAATTTCGACTTTTGCGACCAAATAAGGCTCAGTGCTGACAAATTCGACAATGCGAAATCGCTCATTGCCCTGCACAATCATGTTAACGGTGCCATCATTGCCCTTAAATTGACGTACGATGGTTGCTACCGTGCCCAAATGATAGACATCATCGGGGCTGGGGTCTTCTTTGTCGGTGGTTTTCATGGCCACTACCCCAATATTCGATTTGTTTAATGTTGCGTCATCGATCAGCCTTGAAATACGCACTTGTTGCGAACGCAGCGGAATGGCAGACATTGGATACACCAACATCCCCCGTAATGGCATGATAGGTAAGATAAGATATTTTGGGTTGCCCACTTCATCTAAATCATTGCCAGATGAAGCGTGTGGCGATAAGTCTTCATTAAATTGCTCACTGTCGTCGTTGATGTGGTTTAAGCTACGCATCGAGCCTTTATCTGGGCCTGTTTGATCGGTAATATCGGGCGGTGAGGCAAGTTCGCCTTCGGCGAGGGCTTGCGCCTGTGCCATGTGTTCTGCCAATAAGTTCGCCACGCGGGCGGCTTCTTCGTTGGCTTGATTCACTATTTCGGCAGCTTCGAGTAAGCTGAGGATGCGTTGATGTTCCTGTTCTGACATGGGTTTGCGTAATGGATCGCTAGACGTAGCCGATCACGTTAATTGATTGCGATACTAATGATACGTTATTAGAGTAACGTTTGATTTGATCCTTTTCCGACGTTCATCTGAAATATAGCAAAGGGTAAAAGTTAACAGAATGCCAATTTTATCTTTTAGGTTAGCTGGTTGCGTGTTTGGCTTCGCGCCATAATGCGTCTATTTGCTCACTTTTCATTTTCTTCATATCGAGTTGGCGGGTGATGACGTTCTGCTCTAACACACGATAACGTCGCTCAAATTTAAGGCAAGCTTCACGCAAGGCACTTTCGGCATCGACCCCATAGCCATCAACCAGCACACATGTCGCAAAAATTAAATCACCCAATTCTTCAGCCCGATGTGTCTCGTTTTCAGCGCTCAAGACCTCATCCAATTCTTCGCGCACTTTGGCGGCGCGTTGGGCTACGCCAACGCTGTCGCTATCCCAATCAAAACCCTGTTTCACCACCCGATGCACCATTTTTTGCGCCCGCGCCAAAGCTGGCAGGTCGCGCACAATGCCATCGAGGGTCGATTTACGTTTGTCTTTGGCTTTGGCGGCATTTTCTTGTTGCTTAATTTTTTCCCAATTCACGCTCACTTCGCCCGCGGTATTGGCTTGCACATCGCCAAACACATGCGGGTGGCGGCGCTTGAGCTTGGCATCGATGCTGGCGATCATATCGCTGCTGCGAAAATAATCTTCTTCGGTGGCGATTTGGGCTTGTAAAATCACATTCAGCAACAAATCGCCCAACTCTTCTTTCAAGTCATCCATGTCATCGCGGTCAATCGCATCCAATACTTCATAGGCTTCTTCACGCAAGGTGGTGCGCAGGCTTTGATGGGTTTGTTCGCGGTCCCACGGGCAACCTTCGGGCGCACGCAAATGGGCGATGGTTTCTTGCAGCGCCTCAAAACTGCCGATGTGCGGCAACGCCATCACATATAGCGAGGTAAGATGATCAAAATAATCGCCATGATCCAGCGCATACAAATTCACCCGCCGCGCTGTTTTATCGCCCACAATTACCAATTCATGTTCGGGTGGGTATTGATTCATTAATGTCAATTTCACATCCGAGGCGACAGCGCGTGAGTAAATTTGGGCGATCAAGGCCGGGCGGTCGGGGTTAATGGGCGGGTGATGTTTCGCCGCCAGCTCAAGCGCATCGCACAATTGCAGCCCGTTGATGGGGTCGAGCGCCAACAATTGCTGGCTGCTGGTTGAGGCCGCTAGCGCAATGGATTCGAGTGATGGCTCGATAAAGCTCAGGCCGCTGACAATGCGCACTGCGATGCCAAGCTGTTGGGCTTGCGCCAAAATGGCTGGTGCGGTCGATTCGCCCACCAATGGGTGACCCGGCACAGCATAAATGACATCGCCCTGTTGGGCCTTGGTCACAATTGTTGCGGTGATGTGGGCGTAGACCGCTGTAAAATTGTCGGCGCTGTCATAAAGTGCGTCAAAGTCATGCAACATTAAATTGGGTGGCAAGTCTTGCACAGTTGGGTGTTTGCGTGTGCGCAAATATACCGCTTGTTGTGTTTGTTGCGCTGTGGTCAATACATCCCACGCCTCACGCGTGAGCAGGTTGGCATTGCTGGGGCCGAGGCCGAGAAGGGTTAACATAACAGTTGAGGGTTAAGAGTTAGGAGTTAAGAGTTGATAGCGGATAGCGGATAGTTAAAGCATCACACTATACACAACTTAGCACTTAGCACTTTCCACTTTTTACTTTCTACTTTCCACTTTCACCGTGCCAATTTGCACGGCGTTGTTTGCGGCGGGCTGACCATTGAGCATGGCTGACAGCCGCGTATTTTGGGTGGCGGGGTCATAAACGCCCAACACGACGCGATACTCACCGGCGGGTAAATCGGCAGGCACGACGACGGCGTATGGGTCTCGTAACGGCTGATCCGTGGGCCAAGCCGACATTGGCATCAGTTCGCTGAGCGTGAGTTTATCGCGCTGAAAAACCAATTTGCCAGTGGCATCGATGACATGAATGAATACTTTGTAATTGGCGATGGGGCGAAGTGGCTGCCAACGCAACACCACATAAAACCAATCGCCAGCGATAGCCGAAGGGCGTAACCAAACCCCATTCAACGCCAGCGCCTCGCCAAATTGGGCGGTGATGGGGCTGAAAGTGATTGGGCGCAGCGGCGATTGCACCTGAAAGAGCGGTAGCCGAATTTGACGATAGTTTAATTCGCCAATTTGAAAGCCATTGGCCCATAATGTGCTTTCGAGCAAGCGTTGCGGGTCAACGACATCATCTTGCCACAGCATTAGCCGCACCCGTTTGGCAGTTTGGGTATTAATTTCATTCACAATTTGGGTTTCGTTTGTCAGGGTGCCGTGTAAGCCTTTGGGGGCAGCCAAAATTTTAGCGCCTTTTAACCCATAATAATGAGCAGCAAAATTGTCGCGTTGCATTACAACGACATCATCCGGCGTCAATGCCTCAGTGATGTGTTGCACCGCTGCACGGGTGTCATCACGGGCGATGTTTGGGTCGGTGTAATTGGCGATGACATTGGGTAGCCACATTGCCAGCAAGGCGAATGGGGCCAATAAGCTGAGGCGTGGTCGCACCGCCGCGAACAATAGACATAAGGCGGGCGCAGCATAAATAAGATAGCGTGCATGAAAAACCGATTTGTATGGATAAACCACTCGGACTGCAATCGTGGCCGATAGTAGCGGCAGTATCGCAATTGCCAGCACAAACATCAAGGCCCGCCAACGCCGCAGCCATGCCAAAGCCAATATTTGTAATGCCAATGCCAATCCTAATAATAATTGCCATTGCGCCACTGATGGGGCATTAAACCCACCGCTGATAAACGCTCGTGCCCATTCCATCAACCGCCCATCGATGGTGTTGAGCGGAAAAACGAAACCATCGCTATAAGCAAACCCACGCGCCGCATAGATCAACCAAGGGATGACGGTTGCCATGATGCCAACTACCGCAAGTGTATAGGGCAGCACATAACGTTTTATTTGGTGGGTAGATACCGCCCAGCCCAACACGATGCACCCATGCGCGGGCAACAGAAAAATAGCGTAATAGTGGCTGTGAATGGCGGCGGCTAAACATAAGGCTGATGCAATCAACCAAGGCGTGCGAGTGGGCCGGGATGGCTCGACCCAGCGCCATAAGGCGTATGACGAGGTCATACAAAATGTGCCAACGAGCGCATACATGCGGGTTTCTTGGGCAAACCAAATCGCCATTGGGCTAACAGCCCACAATAACGCCGGTATGCTATATGCCCATCTCGGCCCCAATTTGCCACGCATGAGGCCGCGCCCAAATGCCAACAATAGTGCCACTGTGGCCACATCGGCGAATACCGACAAATACCGCATGGCAAGTTCAGATTGTCCTACTAAACCAATCCAGACATGCAATAACCCATAATAAAGCACTGGGCTGCGATCTCCAGCAGTCACCTCAATCATTTCGGCCAGTGGCATCATGGCTAAATGCCACGACCAGCCTTCATCAAACCATAAACTTTGGCTGCCAAGCCGAAACACACGCAAAATAAAAGCTAATAGAATTAAAAATTTAGAATTAAAAATTAAGAATTGATCCTCCATTTTTAAATTTTCATTTTTAAAATTCCATTTTTTAGTCAAAGGCCACCCCACGTTCTTTAAGGCTAACATAACGATTATGCGCAATGATAATGTGGTCGAGCACTTCGATTTCGAGCAATTTGCCGGCATCGACGAGCAAACGGGTCACTTTAATGTCTTCGGCGCTGGGGGTGGGGTCGCCCGATGGGTGATTGTGGGCAAAAACAATCGTAGCCGCATTAGAGCGAATGGCCTCTTTAAAGACCTCGCCAGTGCGAATGCTCGCGCTATTTAAGCTGCCGCGATAGATCATGGGGACGCCAATAACGCCATTGCGGGTATCGAGTAACATGGTGCGTACTTCTTCTTGCTCAAGCATACTCATTTCCAACATCAACATTTGGGCGGCATCGCTTGGGGTTTTAATGACATTACGCTCGTTGCGGGTGCTCATGGCCAATCGTTTGCCCAATTCAAGTGCGGTTTTAATTTCAATCGCTTTTACCGGCCCAATGCCATGCACCCGTTGTAAATCGCGCAAATCTGCGCGTGCTAAGCCAGCCAATCCCCCAAATTCTCTGAGTACAGCATCGGCTAAAGGCAACACGCCTAACCCAGTAGGGCCAGTGCGTAAAATAATCGCCAGCAATTCGCGTTGCGACATGCCTGATGCGCCAATCTCCATAAATCGCTCACGAGGGCGTTCACCCTCCGGTATATCACTGATCAATAAACGATACTCTGTACGCCTGATCATATTCTCATTGTCTTCACCCATTCACACAGTATAATCATAAGATAGGCTTTTTGAGAAACGATCGAAGCGAAGATTTCTTCGTTCAAGTTGTTTAAGGTCAAACACCTTAATTTTTGACCTTTCTGTTGGTTAAGCCTATTTTTTTCATTCTCAAATGCTCGAAAATATTAGTAACGTGATCATCATTGCCACCTCAGTGATTGGGGCAATCACTGCGGCATTGGTTGCGGGGCTGGCAATTTGGACGTTCCGTGACATTCGCGCCCGCTCACGCGACATTTTGGTGCAAATTTTAGCGACCGTGTTGGTTGCTGTTATCCCCTTGGTGGGTATTCTGATTTATTTATTGTTGCGCCCACGTGAGACATTAAACGAAGCGTATGTGCGCGCCCTTGAAGAAGAAGCGCTATTGTCTTCGATCGAAGATCAAGAATTTTGCCCTAGTTGTGGCCGTCGGGTGGGCGAAGATATGATTTTTTGCCCGGCGTGTCATACCAAATTGCGTAATACCTGTGGCACTTGCCGCCATACTGTGCATTTGTCGTGGGATTTGTGCCCCTATTGTGGGGTGGAATTGCAACCCGAAATGCCACAAGTACGCAAACCCAATTCTCGTCAAGTGGGGCCAGCCGCAACCCAACCTTCGCGCCAAGTATCGGAAAAACGTGCTCCAGCTTTGTCACAACCGGTTGAAGCTGAGGTCGATCAAACTGCTACAAACGGGGCAACACAACCTGCTGGCATTGGTTCATTGCTTGATCGGATTGGTGGCGCTGTCGAGGGGGCGTTAAATCGCCAAAATAGCGCATCGGGTTCAAATAAACTGAACTAGCACTAAAAATTTGTGATATAGTTGACACTCGTAAGCCGACGTGGCGGAACTGGCAGACGCGCACGACTCAAAATCGTGTTCCCTCGGGAATGTGGGTTCGATTCCCACCATCGGCACTTAACAAAATAGGGCGCAACTAAATTTTAGTTGCGCCCTTTTTGTTTTTCATTTTTATACCTAGAAAGGTATTTTCTCAATAAAATGGGGCGAATAAAACAAATTTGCGTCGAATTACTGAGAAGTTACCTAGAAAGAGTAAAAGGCGGGAATATCGATTTCACTATACCCTGCCACACTATGCTTGGCAAGGCATAGTGAAATCGGCGAAACCTTTTTTATCACTTATAAAAAAACGCTATGACGGAACAACCGACAGTCTTTCATTGGCAAGACCTGCGCCAACGCGCTGAGGTATTGCGCAGCCAAAACGCCGCCAGTTATCGCGATTGTCTTGCACTTGACCGCCAAATCAGCAAATGGCGCAAACGAGCCACAGGCCAAAACTTAAAACTGGTCTTGAGCAAGCGAAGGGTAGCTAAAATTGCCATGGTTGGCAGCAGCACACTCGATTTTTTTACGCCAGCGGTGCGGGTGATGGCTTGTGCAGCCAATATTGAGGCGACTATTTGGACGGGTGGCTATGGCCAATTTCGCCAAGACTTGCTGCAACCAAACCCAGCTTTGGATGAATTTAAGCCAAATGTGATTATCATTGCCAGCGAGTGGCGGGCGCTTCATTTGCCCGATGAGACAAGCAATTACTCAGAAGTTGTGCAGCGGGTTCTGGATGAATATCGCGCTTTGTGGCAGGCGGCGCGCCAACGCTGGGGGGCGTTTGTCATTCAACACAATTTTGAGCAACCTTTATATGAGCCATATGGCTATTTGAGTGTAGCGCGGCCCAATGGGCGGGCAAATCTCATTCAGCAAATCAACCTCGCATTGTGGCAAGCCGCCCAAGTAGAGGCGGGGGTGGCGATTTTGGATATGAACCAAATTGCGGCTGAGTATGGCAAAGCCAAATGGCATGACTCGGTGTTATGGCATAACGCCAAACAAACCCCCATTCATGATGCATTGCCCCTGTTGGCAAAGCACCAAATAAGTTTGGTAAGCGCGGCGTTGGGGTTGACACGCAAATGTTTGGTGCTTGACCTCGACGACACCTTATGGGGCGGGGTGATTGGCGAAGATGGGCTAGGCGGCATTAAATTGGGTGGCGATGCGGCAGGTGAGGCGTTTGTGGCGTTTCAACATTATGTAAAGTCGTTTAAACAGCGCGGCATTATTTTGGCGGTGTGTTCAAAAAATAATGAGGCTGATGCTAAATTGCCATTTTTGCAGCACCGCGAGATGGTGTTGAAGTTGGATGACATTGCTATATTTGTGGCAAATTGGCAGCCCAAAGATGAAAACGTGCGGCACATAGCGGCTACGCTTAATATTGGCCTCGATAGCCTTGTTTTTGTCGACAATAACCCAGTCGAGCGCAATTGGGTGCGCCAACAATTGCCCGAAGTGGCGGTTCCAGAATTGCCAGATGACCCGGCAGGTTATATAATGGCTTTACATAATGGATTATATTTTGAGGCGTTGACGCTGACGAATGAAGATCGTTTGCGGGCTGATGCATACCGTGACAATGCGCGGCGGAGCGCCTCGTTGGCAAATGCTGGCGATCTTGAGGCTTATTTGGCTAGCCTTGAGATGCAAGCCGAATTGCGCAATGTGGATGCGCTTGATTTGGCGCGGGTGACGCAGTTGATCAACAAGACCAATCAATTTAATCTGACCACGCGCCGCGCCACCGAGGCCCAAGTGCAGGCATGGATGCACGATCCCGATGTTTATAGCCAAACCATTCGTCTGCGCGACAAGTTTGGTGATAATGGCCTGATTAGTGTGATTGTGGCGATGCAAGCTGTTGGGCAAATGCGTATAGACACATGGCTGATGAGTTGCCGTGTGTTGGGGCGGCGGGTCGAAGAGACTGCCATTGCCGTATTGCAACGTCATGCGCTTGACCGCGCTTGTCATGTCGTCATTGGCGAATATATTCCGACGGCTAAAAATGGGATGGTGGCGGATGTGTATGAGCGCATGGGGTTTACATTAACTGAAACTCGCGCTGATGGCTCGAAGCTTTACATGCTCGATACGTTGCCTTTGCGGGCGTTGCCGACTGGGTTGGAGATCATCGATCACAGTGGCACAGGGTTGCCGAGGGTGATGTGATTTGTTGCTTCGCTATAATCTTTAAAATTCATGCCAAACCTGCCTATTTTTACCCCTTTCGAACTTGAATATTATCAATCACAATTTGAGCATAAGGTCGAATATAACCTTGCTGACAGCAGTGTGAAATGCGTGAGCACCCGCGAATGGTTGAGTGAAGACGAAATCGAGGCATTGCTTGACACTGGCTTGTTTTACCCCGAAGTGAATGGTACGCGCCAATTGCGCGAGCGGATTGCGGTTCTTTACCCAAATGCGAACCCCGATCAAGTATTGGTGACGGTGGGGGCATCACAAGCCAATAGCTTGGTGTGCAGCACCTTGCTAGCGGCTGGTGATGAGGTGATTGTGATGACACCGGGGTATCGCCAAGTGTGGGGTTTAGCCCACAATGCGGGCTGTGTGGTCAAAGAGTTGCCCCTGCGCCAAGATCGCGGCTGGCGGGTTGACCTTGAGGCACTCGATGTGCTTATCAACCGCCAGACCAAATTGGTGGCGATTGTTAACCCTAATAACCCGACTGGCAGTGTATTGACTGAAGAAGAGATGGGGCGTATTGTGGCGGCCTGCGCCAAAGTGGGGTCATGGTTGCATGTCGATGAGGTTTATAACGGCACAGAACGCTCTGAGCGGGCCGAAACGCCGACATTTTGGGGGCGCTATGACAAAGTTATTGTCACCAATAGTGTATCAAAGGCTTATGGCCTGAGCGGTTTGCGAATTGGGTGGGCGATTTCGAGTGAGGTCATGATTGATGCGATGTGGCGGCGACATGAATATGGGGTTATCGCCGCCGCCGCGCCCAGCATGACGTTGGCCGCCATCGCTTTGCAGCCCGAAAAGCGCCGCTGCTTGCTCGCACGCCAAAAACACATTTCCTTCACAGGCCGCCAAGTATTTGAAAAATGGTTGACCGAGCAAAATGGCATTTTTGAAGTGCAACCTTCCGAGGCCACTTGTATCGCTTTTGTGCGTTATCATTTGCCGATTCGCTCGTTTGATTTTGCCGAGCGTATTCGCAAAGAGGCTTCGGTTTTGGTGGCGCCGGGCAGTGCATTGGGGGCCGAATATCATTTGCGCATTACGTTGGGTTATGAGCCAGAAAAGATTCGAGCCTCGCTTGATCGAATTGGGGCTGTGGCGGCGAAGATTGTGCTTAACTACTAAATGGGAATCTGCTCTAAATAACATCATAGGACTTAGGTAGAGTTTGATTTTCACCACAAAGCGCAAAAAGAACGCAAAGATTTGCATCGGTAAAATCTTTCTTTTCTTTGTGTGCTTTGTGTTCTTTGTTGTGAAATGTTTTTAATGCGCGTAAGTTCTAACCAATTGCCTGTAATATGTGCAATTGCACGTATACTTTGTGGAGTCATGAGCAAACCTGCCGCCGAAATTAGCCAAGAAGAAATTATTGCTGCCGAAAATAAAAAGTCGGTTTTTGAACGTCGCTGGGAATGGAATCGTGAACATAAATTGAGGCCATTGCTGCGTAAATTATTGACCCCGCCCTTGCGTGGATTGGTCAAAATTAATATTACCGGACTTGAGCTTGTGCCGCCCACTGGCCCATTGTTGGTGATGATTAACCATATTCACGCTTTCGATCCTGCTTTGCCGATGTGCATGATTGATCGTGATATAACGCCGCTGCCCAAAGTTGAGCTATTTGAAAGCCTGTGGACGCGCTGGTTGAGCGTGGGATATGGTGCGATTCCGGTACATCGTGGGGCGGTTGACAAACAAGCCATTCGTTCATCATGCGAAGTGTTGGAGGGCGGCGGGGCGATTATAATTTCGCCCGAAGGTACACGTAGCCCGACAGGGGCCCTGATACGTGCTCATAATGGCATGGCCTTTATTGTGGCGCGCGCCAAAGTGCCTGTGACGATTTTGCCGGTGGCTTTGCTTGATAGCGACAAATTAGACTTTTCACAATGGCTGCGTTTGCGTCGCCCCAAAGTGAATATTCGAATTGGCGAGCCATTTAAGTTGGATTTCGGCCCCGGCCCTCGCCCGGATTTGGATCGTGCAACTAAAGATGCGATGTATCGACTTGCCGCGTTATTGCCGGTTGAAATGCGCGGGGCGTATGTGTAAGTAGAGATGTAAAAACCAAGACCCAAGACCCAAGACCCAAAATCTTGGCTCTTGGGTCTTGATTCTTGATTCTTGATTCTTGATTCTTTGTTCTTTGTTCTTATGAAAGGTCTGATTAAATCTATCGAACCCGCTAGCGCCGCAGAAAAAGCCGGTTTGTTACCCTTGGATGCCGTCACTGCGATTAATGGGCGGGGGCTGCGCGATGTTATCGACGCTCAGTTTTATAGCGCCGAAACTGATTTGACGTTTGCGATAGAGCGGGCTGGTCAATCGATGGCGTTGCATACGCGGCGCGAATTTGGACAAGCACTGGGGATCGAATTTGAACATCCGACCTTTGATATTGACATTCGGCGCTGCAATAATCTGTGCCCCTTTTGTTTTGTACTACAAAATGCGCCCAAAATGCGGCGCACGCTGTATATCAAAGACGACGATTATCGATATTCATTTTTGTTTGGGCATTATGTGACCCTAACAAACTTGAACGAAGAAGATTGGGTGCGGCTGGCCGAGCAGCGCCTCAGCCCGTTGTATGTGTCGGTGCATTGCACCGATGTTGAAGTACGGCGCAAATGTTTGCGGAATGCTAATGCCCCCGATGTATTGCAGCAATTGCGCTGGTTGGCCGATCATGGGATTGAAACTCATACCCAATTGGTGATTACGCCGGGGTTGAATGATGGTGCGTGGGTTGAACGCAGTGTGCGTGAATTGGCAGCTTTGCACCCATATGTGCTCACGGCGACAGTCGTGCCGGTGGGTTTGTCGAAACATCATAAATATGGCCATCGCCCTCATAATGCAGCCGAATGTGCCGCCATGCTTGACCAAGTGCAAAATTGGCAGGCTGAATTTCAGCGCACATTGGGCACACGCTTTGTATGGGCCACGGATGAATGGTATTTGGTTGGTAAGCGCCCATTACCCAACAAAAGCCATTATGAAAAACACAAGCTGTTTGAAAATGGGTTGGGCATGGTACGGGCGTTTTTAGATGAATGGCGCAAGGTCAAAAATTTAGAATTGAAAATGAAAAATGAAGAATTGGGATTAGGTCATTCTCACTTTTTAGCAAAAAATGTACAATTTCAAGCCGCCACACTGATTACTGCGCCATTATTTGCACCGGTCTTGCAAAAAACAGCCAAAGAATTTAGCAAATTAACAGGTATTCCATTGCGCGTAATCACTGTCATCAACCAACGTCTTGGTGAAAGCATGACAGTTTCGGGTTTGATGATGGGGCAAGATGTGATTGATCAATGGAAAAGCGAAGATGAAAAACTAAAACTGGAAAACCCAGAACAGTTTTTAATATTTAATTCGTCGTCTTCTATTGTTGTCATGCCGCGCATTATGTTTGATCATCCAGATGGTATCGCCCTTGATGATATTACGCCGATGCAGGTGGCCCAAGCCTTGGGGCAGCCAGTGGCGTTGGCCGATTGGATGGGCGATGTGGTGGATGCTTTATGCGGAAGGAATAAGCTTACATTTAACCCAACCGCCCCAGACCTAAGTGTGCCAGTGGTTCGTGAGGGTGGCTGGGCGGTGGAAAAATATTTGTAGCAATTTCTACGCAATTTCCCTAAGCAATCTGCGTCGATCTGTGCATTGCTTTCATCCCTCTATCTTCTTTTGTCTGCAAAATAGGGCTTTAGTCGTAGATATTTCGACGACTGATGAAAAGACAGTCGCAACATAACACTTACATTTCACTCATCATCGTCATCATAACATTTCTCTCAAAAAATGTGGTGTCTGCAATATTTCAAAGATGACCAGATATAAATACTTAATTTGCATCACCGCTTCATTATTGCCACTCTGTGCTTGTGCTATTACGCCGCCCCTGTTAGAAAACCCTAATGCTAAGTTGTCTACGCCTGTTTTGGTGCAAATAGACACACCACAGGCCACGCGGTTTGTTACCTCCACACCGGTTATGCTGGGAATGGTAAATGTGCCAGCATCAGCCCAACCGGCTGTAACTGTTGCGAGCACGCTTAATACTACGCAGTCGTCGCCTAAATCATCTGAGTTGCAGGCCCCAGCCCGCACCGCAACGATGACTAAAGCCGAAGCAACCCGAACCTCTCAAGCCCCGCTGCGGGTGACGCCAACATTGCGCCCAACAGCTACCAAAACGCCCAGCCCACTTCCATCTACACAGCCGAACAATCAGGCCAATCTGACCGAATTTGCCGCGTTTGAACGCCGCATGTTGGAATTGGTGAACAATGATCGGCAGAATGCCGGGTTGCAGCCGGTGCAATGGGATGATTTTGCGGCAAATGTCGCACGATCGCATGCCCAAGAGATGGCGAATTTGGGTTATTTTAGCCATTGGGATGTAAATGGCTTTGGCCCTGATACGCGATACGGATTGGCTGGCGGCAATGATGCCTCAATGGAAAACATTTATATGTTTTGGTGGCGCTTTAGCGATGGTCGCCCCGCCTTTATTACTGATTGGGATAAAGTGATTTTGGATGCCCAAAAAGCATTAATGGAGAGTGCTGGGCATCGGGCCAATATTCTGATGCCCGAACATACCCATGTGGGCATTGGGGTGGTTTATAACGCGAATACTGGTGATGTGCGAATCGACCAAGTGTTTACCAATCGTTATATCCAGCTTAGCGCGTTGCCGCGTGTGGTGCCGGTGGGGCAAGAGCTTGATATCGCTGGTTTTCTGATCAATGGTGCGAGCAGCCCGCTCATTAATGTGGCTTGGGAGCCATTCCCAGCGCCATTGACGGTGGCGCAACTTGCAAGTAAAGCCCACCCATTTTCGCCCACCAATATTGTTAGCCAAGCGATTGCACCCAAAGTAAATGGCAGCCAATTTACTGGCAAAGTGAACCTTGATAGCGCTGGGCGGGCCGGTATCTATCACATTCGCATTTTTATCACAGTTGGGGGGCGGCAAGTGTTAGCTGCCGACGCAGTTGTGCAAGGGCAAAACTGAGAAATCTAAAATTTAGAATTGAAAATTTAAAATTGGATTGGACTTCTCAATTTTAAATTTTCACTTCGTCGCTGCGTTTGTGATATTTGGCGGTAGGGGGCGCGGCATAGACACCACTGGCTTCGGTGTTTTTGCTAATCCAAGCTTGTGCGCCAATTACACATTCGTCAGCAATGACAATGCCATCACGTACGGTGGCGTTCATGCCAAAAAAGCAACGCTGCCCTACTTTGGCGTTGCCGCCAATTACGACGTGTGATGAAATGAAGCAGTGGTCGCCAATGTTTACATCATGTCCAATCAAATTGCCACTCCACACCCATACATTGTTGCCTAAACAGGCGTGGGCTTGCAAAACGCTCATTTCACCCACAAAGCTATTTTCACCGATGGTGCTGCCCGGAAAAACCGAGGCACGCGAGCAGATATAACTGACCAAGGTATAACCCTTGGCTTTGGCGGCCTCATATTTGGCTTGGCGGGTGCGGCAAATATTTTGGTAGCCCAACGCCACAAACAATCCAACCTCACTTGGCGCAAAATGTTGCTCGATCTCTTCAAAGGCAATGACAGGTAGCCCACGCATCATTGGCTCTTTAATGTAAGCGCGGTCAACCGTAAATGCCATCACCTCGTAATCTGAATCGTGAGTGAAATAGGTGCAGGCGGCGCGAGCAATTTCGCTGCCACCAAAGATGATAATAGGCTTTTTCATAGGCGTAAATTACCCTAATCCTTTAGGTTTCAGGCTGGGGTTGGCGTTATAGTCTGAACGTAAGATGATGGGGATGATGGTGTAACGTCCATCAAATCTGTCCCAGTCTAATGTAACATCGGCATCGATGTGGCAACTCCATGCCGAATGGCTGATGAGGCAACCAACTAAACACGGATACCAAGATACAGGTTGGGATTGTGTGAATTCGCACAAAAATTGGCAAAAAGCCAAAATTTTGTCTTTTGAGTAATATTGTTTGACGACATACAAATCAAATACATCGATTGAGCGCATAAACGCATCGGTTTGCGTCATTGCCATTTCAAGAAATGCATCGCGGCCAAGGGTGTGAATCATGATAGCTCTAATATTTTGTTAATTTACAAATTGAACCCTACTGACGTTGGTTAAAAGATAGTTTACAGCATGTGGCCCTTCATTTAACAATAAATCTAACACAGTTACAAAATGATCAAATGGCGGGTGTAATTGGCGGTATTCGGCGTAACCGTCGT
The DNA here is from genome assembly GCA_018969115.1 of Chloroflexota bacterium. GTDB lineage: Bacteria > Chloroflexota > Anaerolineae > J036 > Brachytrichaceae > AQU-03. The sequence continues at coordinate 20,764 of JAGWYZ010000009.1, forward strand.
ATTGAGCAAATTTAACTTCGATACCAGCCTGCTGCCAAACGGATAGATCCATATAATCGCGGGCGGCGGGGCCAGATAAATAAACATTCGCTCCCGCTTGCTGGCACAAACTAATGAGGCGCTCGTTTTTGCCTTCGACAATGGTGTAATCGCTTGACCAACGAATTTGAGTGTGAATGTTTAATTGTTCGCAAATGGCGCAAATAAAACGATGATTGATATGGCTGAGCGAATGGGTTGCGCAGCCCCCGTAGAGCACTTCGAGCCATGTTTTGTAATGGGCAAAGTAGGGTGCGCGGGCGTAATTATGGCGAATGGCTTCTAAATGGCTGCGTTTCCAATCTAAGTCGCTTACGACGGTTTCATTAATTTTTTGCGAATATTTGCCTTTGACTTCGACTGGAATGGTGAGCCATTGCACCCCTTGGGCTGTTTTAATTTTGTTGCGGTTGCGCCAATCGCGTCGCGTATATTGCACATCGTCAAACAAAATAAACTCATCGACGGCATTGATGAGGTCAAAATAACCTTTCCAAGGGATGTAGTTGGATTGCACAATGGCGACTCTTTTCATGATGTCATTTATTATTGCAACGGTGGTACTCGTTGATATAACATGAAATACCCTTTGCGCCCGACTAACTTCCAGCCACGGGTTTCGGGATTTGGCTCAATCCAAATTGTTGACCAATCACAATACCAATTGATTTTTTCGGCATCTAAATAGGCCCAAATGCGCCCACGATAATTGAGTGCTTCTTGGTTTACTTTGCCGTCTAAATTTAAAACATGATCGCGAAAATAGCCCAGTGTGCCCGACTGCCCAGCGCTCACCATTTGGTCGGGTGGCACATTGGCTTGAATAAGCGCATATTGATCGGTGTAGTTTTTATTGCTCGATTCGCCCAATTGGGTGCAGTAGCGATATACACTGAGCATGGCAATGAGTGCCAGCGCGGCATAAATTGGCAATAGCAATAAGGTTATGCGTGGCAGGCTTGCCAAGGTGATGCCGGTGATGACTACTGCAATCAGCATAAATGGCGACAAATAGCGCATGTAGAAATAATAGGCAAACGAAGTCGCCACATAATAGGCCGCTAATGTCACCATAAATAGCAACATCACAATGGCAATATGGTTATTATTGTCATGTATGGCGATGTTTATGGGGCGGTAAGTTTTTATAAATAAAGCAATAATGATGAGCACGATCACTGTTTGTAAAACAGTCTTGGGTGTGCCATCAATACCGCTCCAATGTACATAAGGCACGGCATTTTGCAATAATGCCTCAAACATGGGTTTGAGGCGGTCGGGTGAGAATGGCTGGCTTTGGGCACTGCCGCTGGTGGGCATGAGCGAGCCAAACCCAATTACATTAAATAACCACCAAGGCGATGACACCACCCCTGCAATGACCGAAAATCGGGTGGCACGGCTAAGGCGTTGGCGCAATGCTTCATCGTTGCGCAATAATTCAAACCCAGCCAATAGCACCACCAAAAACACAGCGTCGATGCGTGCCAGCACCATTAACCCCAACGCTATGCCCAACAGGTTTAACCGCCAACCATCACGCCAATTGCGTTGATATAAATACCATACCAAGGCCTCAAAAAACATCACCAGCCCAGTTTCGAGGGCGTTATAACTATTGATGATAACGTGGCGGCTGGCAAGCCATAACAAGGTCACGCTGCCAAATGCCATTTGCTGGGTAATAGGTTTTTCGTGGCGTAAATAGGCGCTGGCAATACGTCCTAGCAATAAGGCTGTGCCAATGTGTGACAACCAATGCATAAACAACACACCGCGTAAACTGGTATAGCGGTCTTCATTTGCCAGCCAGTAAATAGGAACCATGATGGCGGCAAATAGCGGCTGAAAACCATTTGTAAGATGTTGCCCGTCGATGGTGATGCCTTGCCCTAAGGCAACATAACGCGAAACTGCCAACATGTAAAAACCATCTTCGCTTAAAGGCGTTTCAAATATGATGGATAACGGGCGAAAAACCAAGGCAAGCAAAGCCGCAGCAACAAGAATAGATAACCCAACAAGGATTTTTACGATATTGCTAGAAAAAGACGGGCGAATTGCAGACATAAAACGGCGCAAGTATACTCGGCGAGATGGAATAATTACGAATTACGCATGACAAATTACGCATGATCAATTTTTAATAGCTGTGCAAACACAAATTAGCGAAGGTAATTCTGAATTCGAAATTTGTCATTCGTAATTGAAAAGCAGTGTTGCGGGGGTAAAATCTCTATATGCCAGCGCCTATTGAATTATACGAATGCACTTCGTCAGCCGACCGAAAACAATTTATTCATTTAGCGTGGGAGATCTACAAAGATGATCCCTACTGGGTTCCACCGCTCATTAGCGAGCGAGTAGCGTTTTATGACAAGAAGAAAAACCCGTTTTTTGAACATTCAGATGCTGCCATGTTTCTGGCTAAACGCGATAACAAAGTGGTAGGTACGATTGTTGCGATTTGGAACAATCGGCATAATGAATTTCATCAAGAAAAGATTGGTTTTTTTGGTGGCTTTGAATGTATTAACGATCAAGCTGTGGCTAATGCGTTATTTGATCGCGCACGCGATTGGGTTAAAGCACGTGGCGCCACCGCCTTGCGCGGGCCAACCACATTGAGTTTTAATGACGAAGTTGGCTTGCTGGTCGATGGTTTCGATGGAATTCCGCAGGTGTTGATGACATATAACCCGCGTTATTACATCGAGCTATATGAGCGCTACGGGTTGCAAAAGGCGATGGATTTGTGGGCGTGGTGGAACCCAATTACCCAAGAAGAATATAAAGTTAGCAATAAGCTAGATCGGGTGGTCGAAATCGCCAAAAAACGTGGCAAATTTACCATTCGCACTGCTGATTTTAAACAACTTGACCGTGAGATTGGCATATTAAAACATATTTATGGCAGCGATTCGGGCGCATGGAAGGATAACTGGGGTCATGTGCCTTTGACAGAACATGAAATTGATCATATTGTGCGTGGTTTGAAGCAATTTGCCGACCCTGAGCTTATTTTGGTGGCTGAAATTAATGGCGAACCGGTGGGGATTGCGGTTACACTGCCGAATGTTAACCGCCCATTACACGCGGCTTACCCCAACCCCAAAACGCCTGAGCTATGGACTTTGCTCAAATTTTTGTGGCATCGTCGAAAAATGGTGAACTCGGTGCGTTTTGTGCTGTTGGGTGTGTTGCCAGAGCATCGGATGTCGGGTATTGATGCTGCATTAATATGGGAGACATTGCAGACGGCGATGCGCAAAGGCTATATTGGCGGTGAATTAAGTTGGGTGTTAGAGACGAATGAGGCGATGAACCGCATCGGTAAGATTGGTGGTGGGCATGTTTATCGTACTTATCGTGTGTATGAGCGTGCGACTTGACCCTTATTGCTACAATTTGACAAATCGGTATACAATCGCTAAACGTGACCCAAACGGATTTAGGAAAAGTTGCCACAACACGAGCGGGGACTTCCAACGATATGACTATTGCTCCTAACATTGCTCCTCACAAGACGGGTAGTGAGCATGTCGTTTTACCTCATCGCCCCCCTTCTATTCGCAAATTACTTTTGGTATTGGCAGATATTGCCTTACTCAATATTAGCTTTGTGATTGGTTATCTCATGCGATATCAGTTTCAATGGTTTCGTGAGGTAGGCTATGATGCAAAGTTTATTGATTATTTGCCCATCCAAATCATGTTTACGTTGGCGTTTATTAGCATGTTAATGTTGGATGGCGCTTATTCAAGTCGACGTTTTGCATCTTGGTTAGATCAGGCCGTGCCTATTCTTAACGCTTCGGCCAAGGCGATGATCATTATTTTGGCTGTTGTGTTCGTTTATCGCCCGCTCACTTATTCGCGCTTGATGATGATGGAAGCAGGCGTGGTTGGCATGATCTTCATCTTGACCTTGCGAATATTGACCACTGCAATTGTAAATATACGTCGTCGCCAAGGCTTAAGCACGCGCAAGGTGTTATTGGTAGGGGCAGGCGAGGCGGCCCGCGCTGCAATGCGGGTGTTGGTAGCGCGACCCGAACTGGGGCGACGATGCATTGGGTTTGTGGATGATGACCCGACCCGTGGGAATACAAATATTGGGCGCTTTCAGGCTTTGGGGGCACTCGATTGTTTGCCGCAAATTTTACAAGAGGGGCGGGTTGACGAGTTGGTCATTACTTTGCCATGGAGCGAGCAAGAAAAAATCGTCGAATTGATCAATTTGTGCCGCGAAAATAGGGTGCAACCACGTATTGCCCCGAATATGCTGCAACTTAACTTGGGGCGGGTTGATGTTGATGATTTTGGTGGGATACCGATGTTGAGTACGCGCCAAGAAGAAATAAACCCAGCCGATAAAGCCGTAAAACGGGTGATGGATGTTGTCTTTGGTGTTTTAGCGTTGATCTTGGCTTCGCCCATTATCTTGGTGTGTTGTTTGCTGATTAGCCTCGAATCGCCTGGTACGCCCATTTTCTCGCAATATCGCATTGGTAAAAATGGCAAACCATTTATTATGTATAAATTGCGTTCAATGCGCAAAGGTGCAGATTCTGAAAAAGCAGCGTTGATGAAGCAAAACGAGGCTGATGGGCCATTGTTTAAAATGCGTAACGACCCGCGTATTACTCGCATCGGTAAATTTATCCGCCGCACTAGCATTGATGAATTGTTGCAATTTTGGAATGTGCTTAAAGGCGAGATGAGTATCGTTGGGCCACGACCTCATTTGCCACAAGAAGTAGCCGAATATTTAGAATGGCATCATACCCGCCTGAGTGTGCGCCCGGGCGTGACCGGGTTATCACAAATTAGTGGGCGTAGCGAACTAACATTTGATGAAACCGTATTGCTTGATATTTATTACATTGAAAATTGGTCACCAGCGATGGATATAAAAATTATGTTGCGCACCTTGCCTTATTTGCTTTCAGCCAAAGGTGCCTACTAAAATAATTATGAATTATCAATTGGAAGCTGTTGCCTTCAATTCGTAATTCGTAATTCGTAATTCAAAAATGCCACGTTCTTTAGCGATTGATGTCGGTAACCGGCGAATTGGGGTGGCGGTTAGCGACGAAGGTAAGTTGATTGCCCGACCTCTTGAAGTCATTGACCGAAAAACGCAGAACCCAATTAAACATATTACCGCCCATATTGCGAATCTTAAGCCCGATGAGCTTATTGTAGGGTATCCGTATCAAAAAGATGGCAATATTAGCGAGCAGGCGGCCCTAGTAGAAGCGTTTGTTGCGCTTTTGCGTCCGCATATCAGCATCCCTCTGGTTTATCAAGATGAGCGATTTAGCACAGGCGAGGCGCAAACTGTGATTAAATTAAACACACGCAAAAGTAAAACCTTGGCACAGCGTGCAAAGCCAGCCGCGCCTGATGATGCGGTTGCGGCAGCCGTTATTTTGCAGCGTTATTTAGATAGCATACAATTTAAACAAACACAAGAAAACGAATCTGACTTTGAAGATTTTTTCTCGGAGGGTTTTAAAAATGAATGAAACACTATCAACCATGCTAAAGTCTGCCGTGTTGATTGGCACAGGCCTCATGCTATATGCAAAAATTAGCGCTGGCACGCTGACCTATTATATTAACCCACGCTTTGTGTGGTTGCCCTATGTGGCTTTGCTCATCGTCATTTCGTTGGCTTTGGCGATGGTCTACCAATTCATTAATCGACCAAAACTGGCACTGGCAAAGGTACGTGATCATATACATGACCATGATCACGGTCATGATCACACCCACAATACCAGCTGGCTGACCATTGCTGTGTTGATGATACCGGTGTTGTTTGGGTTATTGGCCCCCACCAAGCCGCTTGGCTCAGGCGCATTGGGGTCACGCGGTTTGGGGCAATCGGCCCCCGCCCGCGAAGCCGCATCAAATTTCCGCTTGGCGGCCCCAGCTAAAGGTGAAAAGAATATCATGGATTGGTTGCGCGAATTTTCGCGCAGCTCTAATTTAAACAGTTTTGTTGGGCAACCTGTCGATGTGATTGGGTTTGTATATAAAGACCCTAAGGCTGGAGCCGGACGTTTTTGGGTGGCCCGTTTTACCGTAAGCTGTTGTGTGGCCGATGCCAGCGCCATTGGCATGTTGGTGTTATCTGACAATACCGTCAAAGACTTGCAAAATGATCAATGGGTGCGGGTAACAGGCAAAATAACGGTGGGTGATTTTGATGGTGAGCAAGTGCCCGTCATCGCGGCCAACAAAATCGAACTAACCGTTACCCCAGATAATCCCTATTTGCAACCCTAAATGCATACAAATTGCCTTGAATCTTAGGATGCCAAACACTAGGCGAAGCTGCAATTTGGGCTACACTTGCTTACAACATGCTTAAACGTGATTCGGTGCAATTATTCCTTAGTGTCGTCAGCGCAGCCATTGTCATTTTGGTGATGGCGCTTTTAGCTGCCTACGCGCCATTATGGATTGAACAATATCTTAATCCTCCTACTGGCCCGACGGGGTTTGCCACCAAGCCACCCAAGGCGATGGGCGATTTTACGTTAACAGACCAAAATGGCAAGCCGATGAATTTTAGTGATTTGCGCGGTAGCCCTGTGTTGATGTTTTTTGGCTACACCTACTGTCCCGATGTCTGCCCCCTCACCATGTCTGACTATCGCCGTGTAAAAACAGCATTGGGTGACAAAGCCGCCAATGTCAAATTTATGATGGTTAGCTTCGACGGCAATCGTGACTCACCCGAAGTGATGAAGCGTTATGTCGAGGCTTTTGACTCGACTTTTATTGGTCTAACTGGCAAACCCGAGTTGGTTGCCAAAATTTCTGCCGATTATGGCGCTTTTGCCGACATTAGACGAGTGGAAGGCACCCAAGCCGAATATCAAGTTGGTCATAGCGCCTTTAGTTATCTGATCGATCAAAAAGGCAATTGGCTCATGACCTACCCCGTTGGCACGCCGCCTGAAAACATCACCAAAGATATTGCGCGGCTGCTGCAATAAATGGTTTAAAAAAATCGGGGGAAATAAAACTATTTTTTGCCAAACGCACCATATGAACATTGAAGTTAGGGGCAAAGCTCCTAACTTCAATGTTTATATGGTGCGTTTGGCATTACATCTTTGGGTTCTACCCCGAACTCTTGAGATGATACGTGTGGTCTTTCAAAATTGCAACTGTGATTTTGAGAATGCCCTAAAATATCGCTCTGTTTTATCACAATCTATACGTGAATTACGCAATACTAGAAACATCAAATCATCATTTTGCGTAACACCTGTCATTTCGAAGCGAAGCGAGAAATAACGGTTTTACTATTATTTTGACACCTACATAAATTGCGCATTTTTTGAAAAATGAGCGGGCAAAGAAGGTCGTCATCTTTGTGGTATATAAAAAACTTAGCAGGGAAAAGGTGGTTTTGCCGCCATAAAATAGAAATTGAACAGAAATAACCATAAAAATTTACAACGCTGGCTCATTGGCTTTATGTTTTGGGGGTTGCTGTTGCAACCATTTGCGCCCAGCCAAGCCGATAAAGATGATGATTGGCAAACATCGATTTACTTGCCAGCTGTTTTAAATATGGCGCAAAACGGGCTGCCAGCTGGCCCTGCGCCAAGTTGCCCTACGACATCTTCCAACATATTTAATGCTGTGCCTGTCGATAGCGCTCCCTACAAGAATAATCGCATCACCGATGAAAATGCCGATTTTCGCTTGTCGGTGTTAGGAATATCGAGTATTGAGGCATATTTAAACCTTGTCGATTATGGCGGGTTTGGCGATGCCAATGCGCCACGTTTTCAGCATATGTTTTCACCCAGCCGAACCCCTTATTTTTATGGCGCTTATAAACGCCATGATTGGAACTGGGACGAAAATGGCGGTCCTCCGTATGGCAGCCGAGGCGGGGTCAATAATGATTGGCTGGTTTCGGCCCTCGATATTGCCACTGTGCCCGGCGAGGAGTTATCAATCCCGTATCGACCAGTCATCATCGGCAACGGTGGGCACATTGCCTTGGTGTTATATGCCAGTGAACGCGAATTGACCTTTACTTATAGCCGTAGCGACCATGTTGGCAATGGTTGGGTGATGCACATGTTGGGTTTGTGTGTTGATCCGGCGCTGGTTTCGGCGTATCGCGCCCAAATTAACAATGGGCGACGCGCCACTGGGCAATTGCCCGGCATTAAGCCCAATCAAATCGTCGGCACGGCGTTGGATGACCATATGACGATTGCAATCCGGGATCGTGGAGCATTTTTAGACCCGCGCTCGCGCAAAGATTGGTGGCAAGGTGCACCTGCCATGACAATGCCGCCAACCGCTACTTCGGCCCCAACGGCAACGCCGTTACCGATACCGCCCACCGAAACACCTGTGCCAGGTACGCCAACGCCGATTATTCCAACTGAAACGCCGACACCCATTCCACCTACAAACACGCCAACGCCCGTGCCGCCTACATTTACGCCCACCCCTGTGCCACCAACGCCGACCCCAATCCCCCCGACCCCCACCCCAACGCCGATTTCCTATTGCCCAAATTCAAACCAGTTTTACCCAGCCATTCCCAAAGACAGCGGTCATTACAAAAACAACTCAATAACAGATGCTAACCCCGATTTTCGATTGTCGATTTTGGGTTATTCACCCACCAGTGCGGCGCTGCAAATGGTGGGCTATAACGGCGACACCGACCCGAATGCCCCACGTTTTCACGGCTTATTCGAGCCAAACCGTGTGTCAACTTTTCGCGCGGCATATAAACGCCACGATTGGAACTGGAATGGCGGCCCGCCACCTTATGGCAGCCGAGGCGGTGTTAATAATGATTGGCCGGTAACGGTGCTTGACCTCGCTACTGGTCAAGGTGAATCGATTTATATCCCTGAGCGCAATGTGGCAATTTGGGCTGACAATTTGGTAGCGATGGTGTTATTTGCCGATGTCAAAGAATTGACCATCGCCTATAGCCGTAGCGACAGCGTTACCAATGGCTATGTCGTTCACATTACCAATATTTGCGTTGAGCCAAATTTGTTGGCAACTTACCGCGCCCAATTAACCCCAGATGGCTATCGTGCCACCAATTTGCTGCCAGCCTTGCGTAATAATCAACGCATTGGCACCGCCAATGGTGACAAAATTACCATTGCTGTCACCGATGGTGGGGCGTATCTTGACCCGCGTTCACAAAAAGATTGGTGGCGATGATGGTTAGTTGATTGGTTGATTCATGACTTACAAGTCACAAGTCAACCAATCAACCAATCAACCAATCAACCAACTAACCGTAATTCCCTACGTAAGTATTTACAATTGGTTTATGCAAAAACCTATTCACCTGACCTGCGAACATTTGAGCAACCCACTTGGTCTCGATGAGATTCAACCGCGTCTTAGTTGGCAATTTGCCGCCAATGCTGGCCTTAAAAAACAAACGGCCTATCAAATTATCGCTGCCAATAGTTTGGCGGCGTTACAGGCTGGGGTGGGTGATGTGTGGGACAGCGGGCGCGTTTGTAGCGACCAATCGCATTTAGTAGCCTATGACGGCCCGGCGCTTGCATCGCGGCAGCGGGTGTATTGGAAGGTGCGGGCGTGGAATGAGGCTGGCGAAGGCAGCGATTGGAGCGATGTGGCGTATTGGGAAATGGCGCTATTACACCCCCAAGACTGGCAAGCCGCATGGATCGAAGCCCCTTGGTCGGGTGGCCCACGCACCACTAGCCCGTCGCCTTACATGCGCCGCGTTTTTAGCTTGCCTGCACCCCCCATTCGCGCCCGCCTTTATGTGTCAGCCCTGGGTGTTTTTAGGGCTTCGCTGAATGGAACCCGCGTTGGCAATGACGATTTTGCTCCCGGCTGGACCAATTATCACAAACGGGTGAATTATTGCACTTATGACGTGACCGATTTGCTGCAAGTTGGCGACAACGCATTGGGTGCTATTCTCGGCGATGGCTGGTATTGTGGGCACACCTCGTGGTATCACCGTCAAATGTATGGCGAGCGCCCGCGATTTTTGGCCCAACTCGAAGTCGAGCTGGCAAATGGGGAACGGGTTTGCCTTAACACCGACGCAACATGGCAGGTTAGCACTGGCCCCATTCTCGAAAGTGATATGTTGATGGGCGAAAGTGTGGATGCACGACGTGAAATGCCGGGTTGGGACACCCCCAATTTTGACGACAGCCGTTGGCAAGGTGTGGCGCTATTCACTGACCCGGGCCTAACACGCAGCGCTTTTGTGGGTGAGCCGGTGCGCCCCATCTGCGAGCTACCCCCGATTGCGCCGCCGCAGCGCCGCAAAAACCACGTTTGGAATATTCACACCTTTGATCTTGGGCAAAATTTTTCGGGGCGAATTCGGCTAAAAGTGAGTGGCAAACGGGGGGATACCCTAACTTTGCGTTATGCCGAAGCCCTCAACCCCGATGGCAGTGTTTATACCGCCAATTTGCGCTCGGCCCGCGTCACCGATCATTACACGCTCAAGGGCGATGGGGTTGAGGTTTACGAATCGTTTTTCACCTTTCATGGTTTTCGTTATGTCGAAATTAAGGGTTTGGCCGATGATGTGCCAGTCGACACCGTAACGGGTATCGTTTTACATAACGACATGCGCCAAACCGGCAGTTTTAGTTGTAGTAATACGCTGCTTAATCAACTTCAACATAATATCGAATGGGGGCAACGTGGCAATTATTTAGATGTGCCCACCGATTGCCCACAGCGTGATGAACGCATGGGCTGGACAGGCGATGCCCAAATGTTTATTCGCACAGCTGCCTTTAATTTTAATGTTGCGCCTTTTTTTAGCCGTTGGCAGCGGGTGATGGACGACGAACAAGGTGAGAATGGCGCAATTCCGGCGGTCATCCCCAACACCGATCCAACTTTTGTGCCCGATGGCGGCCCAGCTTGGTCAGATGCCGCCATTATTTGCCCATGGACGGTGTATCGTTGCTATAACGACACCGGTATTTTGCGCCAGCATTACGCCACCATGCAGCGATTTATGGCTTATTTGGCGGCAACTGTGCAAAACGACATTCGCACATACCCCGATTATGCGGGTTGGCATGGCTTCGGCGATTGGCTGAGCATCAATTCTGAGACGCCCAAAGACTTGATCGGCACTGCTTTTTATGCCCATGATGCCGAATTGATGGCGCAAATAGCGACTGTATTGGGCAAGCCTGACGATGCGGCGCATTACGCGGCTTTGTTCGAGCGCGTGAAAACGGCGTTTAACCGTCGTTTTGTCACTGCCGAGGGTTGGGTTGGCACTGGTTCACAAACTTGTTTTGTGTTGGCGTTGCATTTTAATTTGCTGCCAGCGCCATTGCGCCCGCTGGCAACCGAGGCCTTGGTGCGCGACATTCAACGTCGCAACACCCATCTCAGCACTGGCTTTGTCGGCACGCCCTATTTAACCCACGTCTTAGCCAATCATGGGCGGCTTGATGTGGCGTATGCCTTGCTTGAGCAAACGACTTGCCCGTCGTGGTTATACCCCGTTACCCAAGGGGCCACGACCATTTGGGAGCGTTGGGATAGTTTTCATCATGAGCGCGGGTTTGGTGATGTTGGCATGAACTCATTTAACCATTATGCGTATGGGGCCATCGGCGAATGGCTGTATCAGGTGGCGGCGGGGATTGAGCTTGACGACAAGTGTGCGGGCTATCAACATTTTGTGTTGCGCCCGCGCCCGGGCGGCACGCTGACCCATGCCAGCGCCCAATATCAGTCACCCTATGGCGAAATAATGAGTGATTGGGCGATTAAGAATGGTCAGTTTGAATGGTATGTGCGTGTGCCGCCCAACAGCACTGCACTGGCGGTTCTGCCATTTACCAATGCTGCCCACGAATTGTGGGCGGGTGATTATCATTTTGTTGCAACCATCCCGTAGTATAGTTACTAAGTGAAGTTTTTCTAGATTTTAAGACCGTACTTGGTATATATATGATTCAAGGTTTACACCACATCACCCTTGTTACAGCCAATGCCCAGCGCAATGTAGATTTTTACACACGCGTTTTAGGGTTACGCTTGGTCAAAAAAACAGTCAATTTTGATGACCCCAGCGCCTATCATTTGTATTATGGCGATCATGTTGGCAGCCCGGGTTCAGCGGTTACTTTTTTTGAATGGAAACATGCACGCAAAGGCAAACCCGGTATCGGTGGCACGCACCATTTGGCTTTGGCCGTGGCCGATTTAAATGGCCTGCTGAAATGGAAACGCCGCTTAATCGATCTTGGTTTGCGAGTGTCGGGGCCATATGACCGGCATTATTTCACCTCAATTTATTTTAATGACCCAGACGGCACCATTTTAGAAATAGCCACGCTTGGGCCGGGCTGGGCACGTGACGAAGCCGCCGATGCAATTGGCACAAGCTATCGTGCCCCGCCCGCCGAGATGGTGGTGCGCAATCGTGATGAAGCCCGGATTGGGGCTGAAATGTGGCCTGAGCCTGTTTCAAATATCACACCAGAGATGGCGCTATCACATGGTATGCATCATATTACAGCAATTGGTCAAAATATTCAACGTACCCATGCATTTTTTGGCGATTTGCTGGGGATGCGCTTGGTTAAACGCACCTCAAACTTTGATGACCCCAACAGCGCCCATTGGTATTGGGGCGTTGGCGAAGGCAAACCCGGCAGTATCATCACCTATTTTGAGCGCAACCCACGCACCGAGCCACCCGTGCAAATGGGCGCAGGCCAAACCCATCATTTTGCCTTGGCGGTAGCCGACGATGCTACCCAACTCGCCTACCGCGAAAAACTCATTCGGGCGGGGTATCGGGTGTCGCCGGTGATGGATCGTATTTATTTTAAGAGCATTTACACCAATGACCCCGACGGGCATATTGTTGAAATTGCCACGGCTGGGCCGGGGTTTGCGGTTGATGAAGATGTTGCGCAACTGGGGAAAGTGCTCAAATTGCCACCTTGGCTCGAACAACACCGAACCGTGATTGAAAATAACTTGCAACCTTTGTGAGTTATGAACAATTGTATTTTTTGTTGATCGTATCACCTCAATAATTTGAGGTAAATCCCAAAAGTGCAATGCGAACTCACAGTATGACCATTGAAGGCATGGGCAAAACCCATGCCTTCAATGGTCATACTGTGAGTTCGGCGAAAATCTCTGAAAAAGACTTTTCCGGGCAGCGATATTACTTTGCTCGGGTGCGTTGCCATTCGTCCCAACTTACAATGCCACCATCTGGGTTGGGCGAATCGGGCAACATGGCAATAAACTCGAGTGAGTGTTGATCTGGATCTTCAAAATAAATGGCAACGACCGGCATCTATGCAAACTGCATCGGCTGATCAGTTCCACCATCAAAAAAGTTACGGGCCGGTAAATGACGGCTGTGCAAATAATATTGTGAATGGTGACGAATCCAATCAATACTCGAGCGGAATACAAAATGTTGGCACAAAATCTTGGCCTCAGGCCGTTCCCATAAGCCTAACATTGCTTCGCTATATGGCCGAGGCTAAAATCGCCACCTTTTATACCAAGGAAGGTAAAAATTGAGGAAATGCCGATTTTACTATCTCTTCTCTGCAAGCTTATGTTTGCAGAGAGATAGTGAAATCGACGAAAATCGCATTTTTATGCCAACCTTAGCATATGAACAGGTAGAATTGTTAACTGTGATTGCCTCCAAAAATATCCCGCTTGTGGGATTGCCATTGCCCCCCAAACCCACTGGGTTGCCCTTTTTACGTTCGTCGCTGCAATTTGCACGTGGCCCTATCGATTTTTTTGTTAGCATGTATCAAACCTATGGCCCAGCATTTAGCCTGCAAGCCTTCGATTTCAACTTAACTGTTATGTTAGGGGCCAAAGCTAACCGCGCTATCTTGATCGAACATGCCGACAAGCTTTCGGCGCGTGAAGGCTATTCATTGTTGCTGGGGCTGATGGATGATGCGCTACTGGTGTCAGATGGTGCACATCATGCCCGCCAGCGTCGCCTCATTCAACCCGCTTTTCACAGCCGCCGCATCGAAAGCTATTTTGAGATTATGCGCGAAGTGACTTTGCGTCAAATAGCGACATGGCGTGATGGTGATGTGATCGATATTTATGCTGAGGCGCGTCGCATGACGCTTGAAATTGTGGTGCGGGCCTTGTTAGGTGTTGATATCCGCGATCAACTCGATACGATGGCAGATATCATTACGCATACTTTCGATTATGTGACCCAGCCAGCTTCGCGCAAGCTTTTTAAAATTGATTCGCCATTTCATCCCTATGGGCGTAGCTTGCGAGCACGGCGGCAGCTAGATGAAATGCTGTATGGCCTCATTCGTGACAAACGCCAACAACTTAGCCAGCAAAATATAGCCAGTGATGATGTGCTGAGTTGGCTAATCGAGGCTACCGATGATGATGACGAAGCCGGTGATGGCACACGCCTTAGTGATAGCTCGATCCGCGATCAAGTGTTATTGCTTATTTATGCCGGTCACGACACTTCTACCTGTTCAATTGCGTGGGCGCTTCAATTGCTGGCCCAGCACCCTGATGTGGCGGCGCGGCTGTATGCAGAACAAACACAAGTGTTGAACGGGCGTGCGTTGCTGATGTCCGATCTCAAGGCCATGCTTTATTTAGATAGCGTCGTCGATGAGGTGTTGCGCTTGTATCCGGCGGTATGGATTGGGATGCGCGGCGTGACTCAAGACTTTGAGTTTGATGGTAAACGGATTCCGGCTGGTTCCAAGGTCATGTATTCACCGGGTGCTAGCCATCGTTTGCCTGAAGTGTTTAAAAATCCGGCCGATTTTGACCCAGAGCGATTTTCGGCAGCCAATAAGCTCAAGATTCCCCCTTTTGCTTATGTGCCATTTGGGGGCGGGGCACGCACCTGCATTGGGATGACTTTTGCCCAGGTTGAGCTGCGGGTGATGTTGACCGAATTGATGGCACATTTTAATTTTGAGCTGGTTAGTAACCGGCGTGTGCCAATGCATTACAACCCTACGTTGGCTCCAGCGCATGGCGCGATTAAGCTGCGGGTGCGCAAGCGATAAAAATCTACCCAAGTGACGCTTGCATAATCTCATTTAAATCGCTACAATAAATACAATAAAGTGGAGGGAGGAATATGAGTCAGGTAATTATCCGAGTCCGATCCGAGGTAGCGATGATATTACGTTCAGCCCTGAAACCAAGCTATAAATACATTCCATCTATAGGCAATGCCAAGGCCAAGCAGGCCAAATATGAGGCCAACGAAATTATTCGAATTGTACGTGATGCTGATGCCAATATACAGCCCGTTCATGATGTCATCTATAGTGGCACCGCCAGCAACGAATGTAACGCTGATTTTGCTTTGTTCGTATCAGATGCCAATGCGAAAGATATGATTCAACAATTGCAACGCCTGCAAAGTGTAGAAGCCTGTTATCTAAAAGCTGCTGCGACTGTTCCTGTTATTCCAGAATTATTTATATCTCCTTAATTTAAAAATATGTATTGCCGAACTCACGATCATTTAGTGTTTGCAGCGGGCTTT
>JAGWYZ010000229.1 GCA_018969115.1 Chloroflexota bacterium
TTATTTTCTCATTTACACGAAATTCCTGACACCCTCTTTCACGCTGGCTTTTGCTTGCCTTGACTTCGAAGTGGGCTTTATTTGTCACTTACTCGGGTTATTTTGTCAAATCTTTTTTAGACTAAACTACTGTATTAACCCTTTTATAATTTATGACATCTTAAAAAGTCGCTCTTTTCTCCTACCTAATTTATTGGTTGTTGCTACTGCATTTGCCGTCTTACTTTATTTCGATACGCCACCCTTCGATATCTTTCGGTTTGCCATTTACGAAGCCGTGATTGTGTTGTTTGGCCTCGCGGTTTATCGCGCTGGCGGGGGCGGGCATCGTCCCATCCTCACCCAAATCACCACTGGCTGGGCCTTGGGTTATGTTGGTGAAATTCTGTTATATAACGCATTTTCGTGGGCCCAACTATGGGTTGGCACAGTCATCGCTTGGGGGATTGTTGCTGGTGTCATTGGGTTAATTGCCTTGATGGCGGTTGCCCAAACCCGATGCTTGGCGCCATCTTCACCCACACCCCCTTCTGTTACTGCTTCTTGGCACCTATGGGCTATCGCGTTGCTCATTTCGTTGGCCTTGCTTTATGCTGGCATGGTTTATTTTGCCGAAGTGCCGCTGCCGGGTGGGCGCAACTTGGCTGGTGCTTATTTTGTCGATGTGCCGTGGCAACTCAGCATGGCTGCCGAAGCCAAATACCATTGGCCGACCGGCGACCCCAATATTGTGGGCGAAGGCTATAACTATTATTGGTTTTTCTATCATCATCTCGCTGCTGCCAGTTGGTTATCGAGCGTGCCCCTCATTTCGCTTTATTTTCGGCTGTGGTTCGTGCCATTGCTCATTTTGCTGGTGCTACAAATTTACACGCTTTCGGTGCGGTTAAGCGGCAAGCCAACCGTTGGGCTATTGGCGGTGCTGCTGGTGTTGTTTGTTGGCGAATTAGACCCCTTCCCACAACAATACTCGGTGTTTATGTTTGAAAACGCTTTTATATATTTTATGTATGCCAGCCCAACGCTCGGCTTTAGTTTGGTGATGTTTGTGCCGCTGTTGCTTGAAATGTGGCAATTTACCCAACCTGAGCCAGCCGCATTGGGCAGGCGAGTGGGGGCATTGGTTATCATTACTTTGTTGCTCATCGGGTGCGCTGGGGTCAAAGTGACCACACTTTCGGTGGCCTTGGGCGGTTTGTTGCTGCTAACGGCCTCGACCATCGTCCTCTATCTACTACAGCGCATTTTTAAATTTGCCGCGCTCAAACTTCACTTGCCATCTTTGTTGTTGCTTCTTTTACCCGCGCTTGCGGTGCAAATTGGGGCTTATGCCTTTACATTTAGTGGCACTTCGGGTGGTTTAAGCATCAGCCCATTTCGCAGCATCTTGCAAATGTATTTTGTGTATGCTTACCTATGGCAACCCGTTTTGCAGCGCTTTGCCTTGTCCGACCCACTCAAATTTATTTATGCCGCAATTTTGGTCATTCCGGGCCTCATTGGGCATATGGCGTTGGTGATGGTAGGGGTAGGGGTAGAAATCAGGTTTCTCAAAGAAACCCGATTTCTAAAAACACAAGTTTTGGCTAAATTATGGCTTTTGGCCTTTTTTGCTACCGGTCTCATTATCTTTTTGTTGGTGAACGGGGTGAACTATGGGCAGAAATATTTTTTGTTTGCAGCCTATGTGCCGGGCTGTGTTGCGGCGGCGTGGGGATTAAACCTATTATGGCAGCGTTTACGAGTGTCACGCCTGTTTGTGCGTTGGGGCGTTGGCTTGCTTTTGGGCGCGTTGGCGCTGATTGGCTTGCTTGACACCCCGCTTGACAATGTGACCAAATGGCGGCAGTTGCCCAATGCTGAACCCGTTGCCATTGCGTTTTATCGCCACATGACCCCTGCCATTTATGACGGTATGCGTTGGCTGCGCGACAACACCCCAAGTAATGCCGTCATTGCCCTCAGCACCACCGAGGCCGCCAATGTTGACCCCGTTTATTTTTTTGCGGCGGGTTTCACCGAGCGCCGCATGTTTTTGGGCGGCTTTGGCAATTCAAACCAAGCCCATCATTTGGGTTTTGATAAAGTCGTGCGGGGCGAGGTGCATCCATTCCTAGAGCGTTTGGCGCTAAACCAGCGCGTGTTTTTGCAAGCCGATGCTCAAGCCTTACAGCGCATGTCGCAGGCATATGGTGTTACGCATCTCATGGTGGTGAGAGGGCATGGTGGGTGGGCTGTAGATCTTCGCGCCATCGCCCAGCCCGTGTTTACGAATGCTGAGATTGAGGTTTTTGCGGTGCAATAATACGATGATGTCGTAACTTTGATGTAAATTGTCAGCGTAGTTGCCTAATTTAATAATGTTAAGCGTTTAACAAGGTCTGCATAGGTAGTCATTAAGCCATCTACCAAGGCATCGGCCAATGACAATTGGCTTGCTTCACTTAATTGCGCGATCCGCTCACGTTCGTTAGCTTGCAATGGTCCCAATTTGCGCTCAATAAGGCGTGCAATAGTCGCCTGTATCCCGCGTTGTTCACCGATTTGTAGCCCACGCTGTTCACCGATTTCCATGCCGCGTTCAATCAATTCTTTTGCAAAATTGCTCATGATTACCTCCTGCAAATTTGGATCAGTTTCTGCTGCCGCTATTGCGGTTTGTACATCCGATCTTTCCCAATTATTTCCTATCGATGTTACATATTTTAGCAGTCGGATCAATTGTCCTTGTGCTAATTTGCGGTCGCCGATGCCGCTCAGTAACGCCATTACGCGCACCAAAATTTTGTTGGCGTGTGGGTTGCGGCTATATTTCATGCCAAGCAATCCAACTCGTGTAATGATTTGCCCGTGAATTTGCTCATCTGGCATCTGAGACAAATCGGTTAAGTAATAATTGAATTGAGGTATAAACCCAACTTGTTGTCCTAAATCGCCAAATAATATAGCGAATTGAGTGGGAATATTCCATTGTTTTTCACCATGATATAACACCATCGAGATAATAGGTGTTAGTTTGGTTGCCCCTTTTTGCATTTGACGTTGCCAAATATGCACCATATATCGTAACAATTGGAAAGCAACCATGCTATCAGGGTAACTTTTATGTTCGATGAGGCAATAGATAAATACATCACTGCCGCTGCGTAGCTTTACTGTGCAAAGCACGTCTGTTAGTTGTTGACGTAGTTCATCATCTACAAAACTCCCATGTTCGATATTGGCAGTGCTTGGGTCGATAAGCGCAACGATATGTTGTGGCAAATAATGCCGAAGATAATCGGCTAGCACCCCGGGTTCACTGATCCAATCGCGAAAATAGCTGTCGTGTAAATTTGCACTGGGTATGGTTGTCATTATCGAATCGCCAACTTGTTCTCGAAGGCAGGGATGAGCAAGTTATCTGTTGGCACATATTCGTCGGTCAAGACCAATTGCGGTGGCTTGGCCAGCCATTTGTCTAAATCGGCGCGGTCAATTAACCAGCTATTGATATGACGCACGTCGTCATGCCCACTAACCGAGCGCAGTTTTGCTTCATCGAGCGGTTTGGCCGAGGCGATGAGCAGCATGGTATTGAGACGTATGCCATCATAGGCTTTGTTGGTGGGGCAAAAATAAAGATATGGGAAATTAACGCCAACGGTGCGAATGAGGGCGCGGGCAAATTCAGCATCGCCGCCGTCGATCATGTTGATCGAATACACGCCATCGTCAGTGAGGTGACGTTTGACCAAGGCCCCAAATTCTTGGGTGGTTAGATGATATGGCACCGAAAAATCATTAAATGCATCGACCTGAATAATGTTATATTTTTGCTCGGTTGGGCTGCGCTCCGCCAAAAATTGACGCGCATCCAGATTAAATGAACGTACCCGTGTATTTATGCCCAAGCCCATTTGTGTTTTGGCGACTTCAGTCACCATTGGGTCAATTTCAACCACATCTACCATCGCTTGTTCGGGCGAATATTTGTTTTCTAAATAGCGTGGCATAGTGTAACCGCCGCCGCCCAATATTAAATAACGAATTTTGCCGTCGCGCTTTAGCACAAATTCAGACACTTCTGAATCGACTTGTTCATAGGCATAGCGCAAATCATCGGTTTTATTTACATTGCTGTAGCTATGCACCAAATGGTCGAGGGTCAGCACTTTATAGGTCTCGCCGTTTTGCACTTCTTCACGCACCCGAATACAAAAATAGTTAGATTCGATCATGCACCAACTGTTGAGAAGCCGATTAACTGGTGTAAACGGCAGCGCAATTAGGACGCATACCGCGACGATGACGGCTTGCCACCATTGGCGCGTCCACTGACCGAGCAAAATTCCCATCACAATGAGCAACATGCTCGCCCCTAGTGTGGTGTAACGGGTGCCGAACCACGAAATGAGGTAAAACCCAGTGGCAAAGGTGCCAATAATGGCCCCAATGGTTGAAGCTGCATAGATGCGTCCCATTGTGTTGCCACTGGTGTTTAGGTCACGCAGGGTCAGCTTAATCACCATTGGCGAGATTAACCCCAACAAAATACAAGGCAATAAAAAAATTATGGCGACAAAGGCCGACATTCGCAGAACGAGTGGAATACGAAATTCAGGTAACCCGCCTGTGCCAAGTAGCTCGAAGAGTGCCAAAATACTTAAGCTGCCCAGCCCGGCCAAGATAAAAATGCTGCCAAGCAAGCGCCGCGAGGCAAAGCGGTCGGCCAAGGCCCCACCGATGAAATTGCCGACGCTCAGGCCAGCCAACATCACACCGATGACGGTGGTCCAACTGTAGAGCGATACGCCGATGACAGGTGCAATGAGGCGGCTGGCGATAAGTTCAATCACCATGATGCACACATTGCTGGTAAATACGATGAGGACTGGGTGCCAGAATGGGTCTGGTTGGGTGGGGCGAGAAAGAGAACTGGTCATGAGATAACCGCTATTTTACGCTACCGGCCCAATAAATGGTGTAACACCACGCCACCAAAACTCCACTTCTTGAATTTGCGCCGTTAGACCACCATCAACACAAATGGCTTGCCCATTGACAAAACTGGCCTGTGATGATGCCAAAAACAACGCCACATTGGCGATCTCAATCGGCTCGCCGGGCCGCCCACGTGGGTAAAGTTTGGCCATGCGGCGGTTTTCATCGGTCAGGGTCATGCTTTCGGTAAAAATCCAGCCTGGGCAAATGGCATTAACGCGAATATTGTGCTGCCCACCATCAATCGCCATTTGGCGGGTTAGGTGAATGAGGCCCGCTTTGGCTGCGGCATATACCGGGTAACGCGGAGCTGCCACGAGGCCGTGAATCGAGGCAATATTAATCATTGTCCCACCGCCGTTGCGCAGCATGTGTGGGAAGGTGTGTTTGCCAAATAAATAAGCCGCCTTGAGCATCACGTCCATGCCTTTGTCCCACTCAGCTTCTTCAAGCGCCACCACGTCTTTAACTACCGACCAATAAGCATTGTTTACCACCACATCGAGCCGCCCGTGTTGTTGAATGATTGCCTCGACTGTATCGCGTATTTGGCTGTGATATTCGACATTACAAAGCCTAAACTCAGCACTGCCGCCCGCTGCGATGATTTCATCGCGGGTGTGTTCACCTTTATCTTGGGCAATGTCGGCCACAATCACATGTATACCGACTTCGGCAAAACGCCGGCAAATGGCGCGGCCAATGCCTTGTGCCCCGCCAGTAACGATGGCGACTTTGTGGGAGAGATCTGCATATGGGTTCATAAGTTGTGATCAATTTTAACTGTTTGATAAGTGGGATAAACTTTGTATTTGTGATTTTTAAACCTTCATTTTCATCGCCAATCTTTACTGCCTTTCGTTTGTCTTTTGGGTTGATGGTGGCCTTGGGGCTGGGGCGCTTTGCTTATGCGCTGTTGTTGCCGCCTATGCGCCAAGCTTTGGGTTGGGGCTATACCGAGGCGGGGTTAATAAACACGGCTAATGCCGTTGGCTATTTGTCTGGCTCGTTATTGACCCCGTGGCTTATTCGGCGCATGGGGTTGCGCACGGCTTTTCGTACCATGCTGTTGCTGACGGCGCTCAGCATTTTGGCAATGAGTGCCGCCCGCCCCTTTGGCCTTATGTTAGCCTTACGTGGGCTAACCGGCTTTACTGGTGCGGTGGTGTTTATTGCGGCTGGCACGCTAATTTCATTGTTGGCTGCAGAACACCCCGCGCAGTCCGGGTTGTTGCTGGGGTTGAATGTTGGCGGTATCGGCATTGGCATTTTGCTGGCGGGGTTGTTGCTTCCGTTGGTATTAACCAATGGCGATGCCGAGCAGTGGCGCAATGGCTGGGTGATTTTGGGGGCGTTGGCGTTAGTGGCATGTGTCATGGCGGCAACGCCTTGGCAACCACAAGCCTCATCTTACCCAACGGCAACTGGGCAGATCCATGTGCCCCAACCTGTGGTGACAATGTGGCATTTGTGGCCTGCATTGGCGGCATATTTCATGTTTGGCTTGGGTTATGTTTCTTACATGACCTTCATTATTGCGTTTTTACAGTCACAGGGCGTGCCGCCATTAACGGCATCGCTGGTGTTTGGTGCTTTGGGATTGGGTGTCATTGCGTCTAGCTTTGTGTGGCGGCGGGTGATCGATCGCGCTCAGCGTGGGCACGCCATTGCCATGACGATGGGCGCGACGGCAGTCGCCACCTTGTTGCCTTTGGTGGTGGTCTCGCTTCCAGCGGTATTTGCCTCTAGTGTGATATTTGGTTTGTCGTTTTTGGCGGTGGTGTCGGCCATTACTGCGTTTGTGCGGCGCGAGTTCCCAAAATCAGATTGGACGCGGGGGTTGGCGATCTTTACGATTGTATTTGCGCTTGGTCAATCG
>JAGWYZ010000230.1 GCA_018969115.1 Chloroflexota bacterium
CATCTTGACCAAGATCACGTTATCACTTCAACTAGATTTTAATGTGCGCATGACCAACCATAAAATAAAAATGCAACAGGCAATCGACGAAGTCGTGCAAACCTTCAAAGCCCATGATTATGCACAATATTTCTGGTTTCCGTTCAACCGTAAAGTCATGCTTCAGACCTCGGACGTGACCAACAAAGCGGTTATATGGCGCAATAGTCATCAAAGATGGAAAACGTGAATGGTTGGCTGGAGACAGGATTGATGCCGAGGCCAAAGTGGGCAAATCCCTCATAAATCTAGCGATGAATATGCGCTTGTTTGGCAAATCTACGGCTTTGCTGCATTGTATTCCAAGTGGCGACAACAAGACAACGTGTAACATCCAAATTACCAGTTTCGACAATAAGCATTGGGAGGTATTTAAAAATCGTTTGATGGAACGTTGGCTGGCAATTTCCCAGGGCGCGGCCTCATCGGGCTAAACAATATCAAGACTTACCGCAGGTCGCCAACAAATTGCGGGCGGTTTATAGCAAAAACCTTGAAGCTTTTCTTCACATATGGCAAGCCGAAGGGGTTGACCCTGACAATATTTTTATAAACCCTTTGTATTCCCCATGAGCTTCGCGAGAAACAAATTGCAGCATTTTTATACAACTTCTAATAATCGTAAATATGCTCTAACGTCACCCCACGTTGCACCAATTCGGCCAAAGCAATGTGTAATGAAGCCACTGGTACTTGAATGGCAACGCGCTTGTGTTGGGGCTGGGTCAGTACATCAACCGCAAACAGCCCAAGCCCAACCGATAGATCATAGCGCCAAGCCTGCGGCGCAAATGCAGTGAGCAAAATTTCGTCATTGCCAGCAATTTCGACAAAACGCAGCCCCGCCTTGGCAAGGCGCGGCACAACAAGCGTAAATTGTTCGTAACGGGTGATGCTGACGAGGGCGCGGGTTGCGTCGATGGCTTTGACGAAACGCATATCGGGTTCGCGTTTTAACATCTCATCATTCAGGCCTTCGACAATGGCGAAAATGCTGAGGTCTTCGGGCGCATATACTCCTTGTGTACCTTGCTTGATCAGCCCGGCGTAGATCGATTTGACCCCATACTCAACACTTAAGACTAGTTTGCGCTCCCATTTACGAATGGGGTTTGTGCCCCATAGATTAGTTTGCGACCATAACCCGCCTAATTTTTGGCGAAATGAAAATTCATACCAAGGGATCGTATGAATAAAGGTTCCATATTCTTTGGCGACATCACGCGCATAAATTTCTTCTTCGGTTGGAATAGTGCCAAATAATTCCGTGACACGCCCAACCGAGCCTTCATATAAACCGCGCAACAGGGTTTCAAGACTAAAACTGGTGCTGGTGACATAATTGCTGAGGTGGTAGCCACTGTTGAATGGGTATTGAGCGCGGGTGACTTTGCATACACCACCATAAATACCCCATACTTGGCCCACTGCCTGAAAATAAGGAAATTCGCTCGGACGATGATTAACTAAAAACGCCGCATATTCATCGGCGTTATAAACGATATACCACTCTGGGTAAGTGAGATACGTTTGGTCTTCGCTACGTGCATAGTTGGCGGTAATATTTGGCGCAATGACCGACGCAGATTGCGCCGAAGGCGTGCCAAATGCATAGCAAGACAGGCCAATAAATAGAGCGGGCATCAGCAAGAGCAACAACAATGCCGCTACCCCCAGCCCAATCCAGCGCAACCACCGAATAAAATGGGTCATGGCTTTAAGGTTGGGCGAGTTTGGGACAAAAGACAAAACCAACCCATACGGCTAGCCCACCAATGATGAGATGTGGAATATTTGCCGGTAGATTGCCCAAAAGATCACGCGAGGTTATGCCAAACAAAAATAACCCACCATCTAAAATAGCTTGCCCAAATAGAAAACCAAGAATGCCATCGAGAAAATAAACGCTGCCGAAAAACCGAAAATAAAACCGTGATGCCCATTCTGAGCGCCACGCCGCCATCGCCGCCCAAATGGCTGACCCAAGATGCAAAATATCATCTTTTAATTCGATACGAAATAGGCCAAATAAATTGCCATCTTTATCAGTAAACCCGGGGATATAACCAAGCGCAACCACGCCCAAAAACAATGCGGTGTAGGCCCAAGCCCATTTGCGAAATGTATTCATAAAAATAATGAAAATAGAATTTTGGTATCTTACAGCTAAAGATTATAGTTGTTGCAAGTTGCTTAATTTGCTAACATCACATGAGCAAATGTGAACACGTTTACGCCGATTACACTATATTTACCCTTGCCTACGGTAGGGGTAGATATAGTGTAATCGGCAATTCCCCTTTATTGATGAGACATTGTCAAATTAACCGAGAAGTTGATGATTATTGTAGCGGTGGGTTGGGTTGATGTTACGATTAAGCCCTTGGTCTTTATGAAAAGCAAATTTTGGTCGAGCATCATGTCTCGTGGCTTAATAGGAACACTGGGGCTTGGGGTGTCGTGTGGCCTAATCGCTTGCACCAGCAATAGCCAACCGTTAAGCAATGTAACCGTAACCCCTGCCCAAATTTCACCCAATGCCGATGGCAAAGAAGATATTGCACGCATTAGTTATAAAGTAAATGTGCCGACGCGGGTCTCGATTTATTTGACCGATGCAGCTGGCAACCGTTATGATTTGCGCCGCGATGAAGCACGTAACCCCAGCCCACAAGCCTATGAATTTTTATTTAGTGGTGTTGCGGGCGGCAAATTGCTGCCAAATGGCGATTACACCTGGCATGTTGATGGTGACGGACAAGCCCTAAATGGATCACTAAAAATTACCGATGTCAATACGCCTTTTCCCGAAATCAAAGATTTCACGGTTTCGACCAATGTCTTTTCGCCCAATCGTGATGCTATTGATGACCACGTTTACATTAATTTATATTTGACCCAACGCGCCAATTTAGATGTGTTCGTCGAAGGCGCGAACGGTTATCGCTATGAAGTGCCGCGCCGCGAGGGCAACATAGTGCGGGCCGTGACCGACAATGATACGCGACAGATTGTGCCCGGGCGGTACCAATTTGACTTTGATGGCGGCATCGACCTTGGGGCCGACCCACCCGAAGATGGCAATTATGTGCTGGTAGCACAATCCGAAGATCAGATCGGGCAGCGCCATGTGCTGACCGCGCCAATTACGGTGCGTGACGGCGGGCGGCCGGTAGCTGAAATTGTCACCCAGCCCAGCAGCGGAAATGGGGTCGATTGGTCACAAAAAGGGCCATCGACCAAATTTGTGTTGAGCGACACTTTATATTTCACCACAACTGTGCGCAATATTGGCAAAGTACCCATTCGCACAGCTGGCCCATTTGATGGCAACGATTGTTATGCCATGAGCGACAATTGGTATACCAAGGGCTTTAAAGAAGAGCCGGGCGTATGGCGAATCGGCATCAATTTTGAAAGTAATGCCGGAGCCGACCACCCTTGGCGCTGGGCAGTTGGCAGCAAAGATCAACTGGATGTAGTGATGAACAATGGCCAACCGCTCTATTATCTTGGCGTTGGTAAACAAGTCGAAGTACGCGGCTGTATCAAACTCACCAAAATCCCTGCTCGCAACCCGTTTTACGTCTGGGCTTCGCTCATTCAAGAAGAAGTTGAGATCGTAAATCGCAGCGTCACCCCCTTGCAAATTGAATTAATCGAGAAATGAGTGGAAATTACAAGGTGTAAAGTAAAAAGTGCAAAGTTGTAGATACTTTGCACTTTCCACTTTCCACTTTCCACTTTCCACTTTCCACTTTCCCAATGTTTACTGTCGTATTGCCAACTTACAACGAAGCCGATAACATTGAGCTGATGCTGCCAGCATTGCTGGCACTAAATGATATTTTGTCGCACCAAATTCACGTTTGCGTGGTCGATGACGACTCACCTGATGGCACAGGGGCGCGGGCTGACGCATGGTGTGCACATGATAATCGCGTGCAGGTGATACATAGGGCAGGTAAATTGGGCTTGGGCACGGCCTATATTGCTGGGTTTCATCATGCTTTGGCAAATGGGGCTGAGGGCGTACTAACGATGGACTGCGATTTTTCGCATCACCCGCGTTACATTCCAGCCATGATTGCCAAATTTGCCGAGGCTGATTTGGTCATTGGCTCGCGCTATGTGCAGGGCGGCGGCGTGCGTTTCCCCTTGCGCCGCAAATTGCTCAGTGCTACTGCCAACAGCATTGCGCGAGTGGCCTTGGGCGTAAAAGCCCACGACTGCACGGCCGGTTTTAGGCTTTATCGCGCCGCGGTGCTTCGCGATATTCCGCTTGAGCAAATATTTTCAAACGGCTACTCTTTTCTCACCGAAATGATTTGGCTGGTGCAACGGGCGGGTTGGCGTATCGCCGAAGTGCCAATTTTTTTTGAAGATCGGTTGCACGGCAGTTCCAAAATATCATCACGCGAAATTTTTAAGGCCATATATACAGTGGCACGTTTAAGTGCCCGCAGAATACTTTCAACCTCATTATTTCATGCCTAAAGTTTTTGGATATAATTTATCTACATGCAACAAGCATCACAATTATTGGCTGGGCAACATGCGGTGATTACGGGCGCGGGGCGGGGAATTGGCGCTGCCATTGCCAATGCGCTGGCCCAACATGGGGCGCAGCTAACCCTAATAGGGCGTGATGAGTTGCGATTACAGCATAAAGTTGCCGAATTGGGTAGCAATATTGCCTGTGCCGTTGCTGTTGATGTGACTCAAGCTGAATCGGTGGTGGGCGCTTTTGCCAAAGCGCGGGCGACCTTTGGGCCGGTCACTATTTTGATCAACAACGCCGGTAACGCTGAAAGTGCACCCATTCACAAAACCGAGCTGTGCCTGTGGGATCGAATGTTGGCGGTGAACCTAACTGGCACATTTTTGTGCACACAACAAGTGGTAACAGAAATGAGCAAACGCGGCTGGGGACGGGTTGTGAATATTGCCAGCACGGCAGGTTTGATTGGGTATGCTTACGTTAGCGCTTATTGTGCCGCCAAACATGGGGTAATTGGCTTTACGCGCTCGCTGGCGCTTGAATTGGCGTTAAAAGGCGTGACAGTAAACGCGATTTGTCCGGGATATACCGACACTGATTTGGTGGCTGATTCAGTTCAAAATATTGTGGCCAAAACCGGACGCAGCGCCGAGCAAGCCATCGCCGAACTTGTAAAAAACAATCCCCAAAAACGCCTCATTAAACCAGATGAAGTCGCCAATGCAGTTGTATGGCTGTGTTTGCCCGGCTCTGAATCGATTACTGGGCAAGCTATTGCTGTGGCTGGAGGCGAGGTTTGAGTAGAAAGTGCAAAGTAGAAAGTTTTAGTTACTTTGCACTTTTTACTTTGCACTTTCTACTATAAAAAAACATGTCAAAAAAACTAAAAGTTGCTGTGATTGGGGTGGGCGGCATCGCTAAAACGCATATGCCGGGTTGGGCAGCCTCGCCTGATGCTGAGGTTGTAGCTGGGGCCGATGTATCAGCCAATGCGTTGCAAGAATGGGGCAAAACAAATGGCGTGACGCGCTTATTTGCCGACCCTTACGAGGCTATTCATGACCCAGAAATTGATGTTATAGATATTTGCGTGCCAAATATGTTTCACGCACCACTGGCAATTGCAGCTTTGGATGCCGGTAAACATGTGTTGTGCGAAAAGCCTTTGGCCCCAACCCCATCTGATATTCGCAATATGATTGCGGCGCGGAATCGTAGCGGCAAGATGTTGATGACGGCCCAACATTTTCGCTTTGCAGGGGTGTCACGTGCCATGAAGCGCGAAATTGATTTGGGGGTATTGGGAGATATTTACCACGCTCGTAGTTGGATGTTGCGTCGCAACCTCATGATTCCGACGGTCGGCTTTACTAAAAAATCGCTTAGTGGCGGTGGCCCATGTATTGATAGTGGCGTTCATGTGCTTGATTTGACCTTGTGGCTGATGGGCAATCCTAAGCCAGTAGCAGTGACAGGCACAGCAAAAAATATGTTAAGCCAGAAGCCGGGACAGTTTAGTGTTTTGCGACCGGGTGCAATGCCACCGCCTGATGATTTTGATGTCGAAGACTTTGCGGCAGCGTTTGTGCGCTTTGAAAATGGCGCAACCTTGGTGCTAGAGGTAAGTTGGTTTTTACATCATGACACCATGGGCGAAGATATGCAGATTTGGCTGTATGGCACCGAAGGTGGCGCACATTGGCCCAAAGCCGAAATTTTAAACACCAATTATCAAACCCAGCAGCTTTATAACCGCACGCTAAAACTGACCAAAGACACTATGGAACCCCATGCGCTTGAGTGTGTAGAGTTTGCACGGGCCATCGCCGAGGGTTGCCCATCACCTGTGCCGGCTGAGGCCAGTTTGCAAGTCATTTCCATCCTTGATGGCATTTATCGTAGCCAACGTGAAGGCCGTGAAGTGGCAATTTAATGGTTAATGGTTAGTGGTTAATAGTGAATGATTGATAGCCACTAACCATTAACCATTAATCACTAATCATTGACCATTAATCATGTCTGTCACAACGATTGACCGTGAGACCCACAGCAATGAGCAGGATCATGCCTCGTTGCGGCTTTGGTTGCGCCTGTTAACCTGCACTACCTTAATTGAAACCGAGGTACGCACCCAATTGCGCGAAGAATTTGAGATCACTTTGCCGCGTTTTGACCTAATGGCACAATTAGAGCGACATCGCGATGGGCTAAAGATGGGCGAATTATCACAACGAATGATGGTGTCGGGCGGCAATGTGACGGGGATTACCGATCAGCT
>JAGWYZ010000231.1 GCA_018969115.1 Chloroflexota bacterium
CAAGTTTGCGTGCTAACCCCCACCCTCAAACGCCAAATGCTAGCGTTGGATGAGTTACGCAACTATTTATGCGCCCATCTTGAGGCTAAATATACACACACGTTCGATGCGATCTTAAACAAAGCTGCATTGCCCCCTCAACAACGTGAACGTGTATATCAAAATTTGCTGCACAAACATTTAACCGATATGGAGGTGAGCCACGGCTGGCAACTCCGTCTTGTGCCAAGTGCCTCACTCATACAACAAACCCGTGACTATGGGATAGCGCCTTTGCTTGTCATGCTGATGGGTGCAATTTTACTCATCCAATTAAGTGTTACGTTCAGTTGGATTTTGCTCGGTCAGAGTATTTATGGCGACACGCCGATGGACGCAAGTAATGTTAACTTGGGGAATAGCCTATTAGGCGCATGGGCCTTAATTATTATTAGCACCTTGCCCATTCAATTAGTGGCATACACCGCCAGTGGCAAAATTGCAATATTAATTGGCACTGCTTATCGCAACACCCTCCTTTATGGGGCACTTAAATTACACCCCAATGAAATTCGTCATCAAGGCGCAGGGGAGTTCCTCAGCCGCACACTGGATGCCAATGCCATTCAACAAGGCACCATGTGGGCCGTGTTTGATGTACTTTATGCCTTTAATCAAATTGTTTCGGCCTTTATTATTCTTGCAGCAGCCGATAGTAGCTTTTTGAGTGCTGGGTTTTTAGTTGGCATGTTTTTAATACAAATCATATTTGCCATCATCTATCGGCAAGATTATGATCTTTGGCAAAACGGGGTGCGCTATATTACCAACCGTTTGGTTGAAAATATGATAGGGTATCGCACCCGCATTGCCCAACAACGTCCCACAGAATGGCACGAAGAGGAAGATCGTGATTTAGCTGATTATTATCGATTATCGATCCGGCATCTTCGCTTCAGAACGGCCTTAGATACAGCGAATCATTTTTGGATTGCGTTAGGCATGGCTGGCTTAATTTGGAGCTTTAGCCAAGCAACCTTATCCCAAACCGAAATTGCCGTTCGGCTTGGCGCAATTTTGTTGGCCCATCAAGGCTTAGAAGGCATGGCGGTTCAGCTTTTAACCTTCACGCGCTTAAGCGTGGCGTGGGATCAAGTGAAACCCATTCTGAGCGCGGCAAGACGCTTGCCTGAAAGAGGGTTAGCCGCCTTGCTGGCACGCCGCCCCAAATCGAAAGAAATGGGGGGAGCAGATAACGTTATCCAAGCTGCCCATAACCTAATTACAGCCCATAATGTGTCATTTCGTTATGCTGATCGCGGGCGCTTGGCTTTAAACCAAATCAATTTACAAATCAATGCTGGTGATCGACTCTTGATCGAGGGGCCATCAGGCGGCGGGAAATCAACCTTAGCGAGCGTTCTAGCCGGGCTGAATACACCAGAATCGGGATTATTGCTTTTACACGGCTTTGATCGCGCCAGTATGGGCTTATCAGCGTGGCGAAAATCGGTGGTGATGGTTCCACAATTTCATGAAAACTATGTATTTGTCGGCACATTTAGTTTTAACTTATTGATGGGGCGGCGTTGGCCACCTAGTCTCGAAGATGAACAAGCGGCAATCGAGATCTGCAAAGAATTAGGGTTAGATAGTTTGATTGAACGAATGCCTTCTGGAATGCAGCAAATTGTGGGCGAAAGCGGTTGGCAGCTATCACATGGCGAAAAAAGCCGATTGTTTATTGCCCGTGCCTTGTTACAAAAAAGCGATTTGCTCATTTTAGATGAAAGCTTTGGGGCACTTGACCCCGAAAACATGGCCCGTTCGATGCAATGCGTATTACGTCATGCCCCGACTATGATCGTCATTGCCCACCCTTAATTATGAACGCTACTGATCGTCGCTATTTTATTCCAGAAGTGATCCAAACTTCTGACATGGATTGTGGCCCGGCCGCATTAAAATCGCTATTTGAAGGCTTTAATATTCCGATCAGCTATGGGCGGCTGCGCGAAGCCTGTCAAACCCAAGTCGATGGCTCATCCATCAACACACTCGAAGAAATAGCCCTAAAGCTTGGCTTAGACGCAGAGCAAACCATGTTGCCGCCCGATCATTTGCCTTTGCTCGAATCAGCAGCCTTGCCCGCCATTCTTGTCGTCACATCGGCCAGCAAATTTACCCATTTTGTGGTATTGTGGCGGATACATGGCCCTTTTGCACAAGTGATGGACCCCAGTCGTGGCCGACGTTGGGTGCGGTGGAGCGAATTTGTTAAAGAAATTTTTATCCATCATTTCCTCATTTCGGGGCAAACGTGGCGAGCCTGGGCGGGTGAAAATGAATTTTTAGGGCCACTACGTCATCGAATGCGCCAAATAGGGGTAGATAATCAGCTTCAAGATGATCTGGTGAAACAGGCCCTAGCCGACCCAACATGGCGCGGGTTAGCGACTTTAGATGCCAAAGTCCGTATGGTGACAGCATTAATAGACGCAGACGGCTTGAACAAAGGGGCACAAGCCAGCGCCATGCTCCAATCTTTCGAGCCAAATCATGCCAATATTATTCCCAGCATCTATTGGTGTGTGTCAGATAAGCCCCTAGATCAGTTTAATAAAGTGGGCGATAACGCCCCTGATACGCCCCCAGTTAACCCAACAAATCCAGCCGACAACCCCCAAGCAGAACAGGTATTTCTACATGGCGCGGTATTGTTACGCATCTCAGGCGTGCGCGAAGTTCTTAACGATGACAACAAAAGCACGTTGCCGCCTGAATTAAAAGCCGCCCTCACCGAAAAACCGGTTAAACCATTATTAACAGTGTGGAGAATGTTGCGTGAAGACCAAAGACGACTGGTATTCATTGCAAGCGCAATTGCCATGTTTTTAAGTGCGCTTGGCTCAACCATCGAGATCATCTTGCTACAAACCATCTCGCAAATTGGCAACTTGGCACTGACATGGTCTCCCTATATTCCACCCATCTCAACTGTATTTTTAACCCTCATCATAGCGGTCTTAGTTTATTTAATTGATCTATTACTTGCGGTGATCAAACATCAAATCGGGCGACATTTGGAAATGCGCTTACGCATTCGGTTTTTAGAGAAGGTTCCGCGCTTAGGCGACCGCTTTTTTCATAGCCGCCTTATTTCAGATATGACCAGCCGTGCGCACGGGTTGTTATTATTTCGATATGTCACTGGGCAAATTATTAAATTAGCTGAATTGAGTTTCACACTCTTATTTTCGCTGATTGGCATTTATGTCTTAGACCCCAGCAATTGGTTCTTTCTCATCCTATTCGGGCTTGGTTTTACTGCCATCATGCGCTTAAGCGGCCCTTTTCTAATTGAGCTTGAAAGGCGTGTCTCAACCACCAGCAATGCATTATCACGGTTCTATTTAGATGCGATGATGGGGCTGACGCCCTTACTGACGCATGGGGCAGAGCGGGCTTTTCGACGTGAACAAGAAGGCCTATTAACAGATTGGGCACGCTTAAGTTTATCGAATTACAAAACCCAATTTCGGCTTAATGTCATTACCCAATTGTTCTATGCGTTTGTGATGATTAGTATCACGCTCAACTATATTAGCCACCATACGCAAAACGAGAATACTTTATTGCTCATTTACTGGGTGCTCAATTTACCCACCCTCACGCAAGCTGCTTGGAAACAAATTGCCGAATTACCTGATACTTACAATGCCCTCATTCGCTTACTCGACCCACTGAATGCCCCAGACGAAGAATTAGCCGCTTTACCCACCAGCGATCAACCGACGAACAGCCAACCAAACCCGTCTATGCCCGATCCAACAGGCGTAAAAATTGAATTTAATCATGTCGAAGTGCAGGCCAGAGGGCAAGTTATTTTGCAAGATGTTCAACTGACAATTGAGCAAGGCGAACATATTGCCATCGTCGGGCCATCAGGGGCCGGAAAATCATCCTTGGTTTCGTTATTATTAGGTTGGCACAGACCAGTAAAAGGCGACGTGTTAGTCGATGGCGTGGTTTTAGACAAAGCCCAACTCTCATTACTACGCCAATACACGGCGTGGGTTGACCCCGCCATCCAATTATGGAACCGTACCTTAATCAAAAATTTAACCTATGGAAACCATCTAAAAGATACCTCATTCACAGAGCTTATCAATCAAGCCGATCTTTATGATGTGTTATCGCGTTTGCCTAACGGCTTACAAACGGTTATCGGTGAAAATGGCGGCTTGTTATCGGGTGGTGAAGGCCAAAGAGTGCGGCTAGCACGTGCTATGGCCCGCAAAGATGCACGTTTGGTCATCTTAGATGAATCATTACGCGGCTTAGATCGTGAAAAGCGCCGCGAATTATTGGCCCGCGCCCGCCAATATTGGGCCAACGCTACCTTGATTTGCATTACCCACGATGTCGGCGAAACCCTGACATTTAATCGGGTCGTGGTGATCGAACATGGACGGGTGATTGAAGACAATCACCCCAAAACTTTGGCCGCCATGCCATCACGTTATCAAGATTTGCTCAACAGTGAAGAAGAGGTAAGGCAAACCTTATGGAAAAATGAGGCATGGCAACGGGTGCGCCTCCAAAATGGGAGTATCGTGAATAATACAAGTGAAACATCTTGACAATGTCATATTCAATCGACATTTATTTCAATAGAATAACCTTACAGTCCAATCATGATCTCTCCAAAAAGCGCCCTTCACAAATTAACATTAGGCTTATACAGCCTAACCCTGATTGCGTGCGCGGCAATACCAAAATTGCCTACTCCCACGCCCAGTCGGCTCGCACCCGCCACCGCCACCGAACAGCCGATCCACATCATCTCCCTTGCCGCCCCACTCAACAAACCCAATGCCGAAATATCAGGGATGGCGTGGTATGGTGATCAACTTATTTTGCTGCCCCAATACCCCAGCCGCTTTAACAACAGCCTGTTTGCCATCGCCAAAAGCGATATCAACACCTATTTAGCCGGTCAAAACACAAACCCACTCCTCGCCAAACCCATCCCGTTTTCAGATGCCGGTCTTTCAACCAGCATCCCCGGCTTCGAAGGGTTCGAGGCCATCGCCTTTGTCGGCGAGCGCGTCTTTTTAACCGTCGAGTCAAAACCCTCGCTGGTGTCGAGCAAAATGTTGGGCTATTTGGTCGAAGGCACAGTTGCCCCCAATCTCAGCCGCATTCGCCTAAGCAGCCAAAAATTGCGAATTGAGCCACAAGCTGAGTTGGGCAATACCACAGATGAAACCATCGTGGCTGGCAGCGACCGCATCCTCACCCTCTACGAAGCTAATGGCAGCAATGTCAACCCCAAACCCAAGGCCCATGTGTTTGAGTTGACCACTGGTTTAACACCGCAACCATCTATCCCCTTCCCCAATATCGAATATCGCATCACCGATGCCACCCCAATGGATGCCAACGGCAAATTTTGGGTGATTAACTATATGTTTCCGGGCGATGCTGCCAAATTGCAGCCAGCCAAAGACCCGATTGCCAGCAAATATGGGCTAGGGCCAACCCATGCCAAAAGCCAAGCCGTCGAGCGCTTACTCGAATTACAACTCACCCCTAGCGGCGTTGTGTTGACCGATCGTGCCCCGATTGTGTTAAAACTGGCCGACGATGGCCAATCGCGCAACTGGGAGGGCATCGCCATGCTCGATCAGCACGGCTTTTTGTTGGTCACCGACCAACATCCCAATACGATTTTGGCATTTGTGGGACGGTAATCGCCTCACGCTCACGCGATCAAAGCTCATATTTTCATTTCGACATTATTAGGGCTTACACACAACTTAACTTTTTTACTACAAAGAACGCAAAGACCTCAAAGATTAATCCAATTTCATATCTTTTCTTTGCGATCTTTGTGTTCTTTGTGGTGAAATTTTTTGATTCGCGTAAGTCCTAATTATATCTTTTTAGCCACCACTCCTTATTTGTGCTACAATTTCTAACGATGTTAGAAATTATTGAAACCCCGATACTAACCAGACGGGAACGCGAAAAAATTCAACTACGCCAAGCTATTCTTGATGCCACCCAAGCCATTGCAGCAAAAGAAGGCTGGCAGGCCGTCACCACACGCAAAGTAGCCGAAAAAATTGAGTATAGCCTGCCGACTTTGTATGAATATTTTGAAAACAAAGCCGCGTTACTTGCCGAACTAAACCGTGAGGGGTATCGTCAATTATTGGCAGTGCTACAACAGGCCCGCAAAAATGCCCCCACCCCCACCCGTGCCGTGCTCGATGGCGCGCAAGCCTATTGCAATTTTGCATGGCAACACCGTGAACTGTATGAAGTGATGCATGGTTTAAGTGGCGTGGTGCTGGAAACAAACAGTTATCATACTGAAGCTCAGGCGCTGACTAATGAGGCACAAACCGCACTCGAAGACTGGGCATGTGCTGAAGGCATTCAGGTGCAAAATGCCAGCGCCCTCAACGATGCTGTGCAAATCTTGCGGGCCTTACTGCACGGTCTTGCCTCATTAGCCCTCGCCAAACAAATTATCGGCGGCAAAAAAGTCGCTGCCGCCCTCGCCCTGCGTGCCATCGAAGATCAACTTGAGGCATGGCGAACAAAAAAAAGTCTGTAAAAGAAGTGCTAAGTGCTAAGTATCAAGTGCTAAGTTATAAGCTTTTCACTTTTTACTTAGCACTTAGCACTTAGCACTTAAAAATGTCAACTTTAAAATTCAAACGCCCATTGTCGAACAACAACGATTCAAACACTGCCAATCCTGAACCCCCAATCCAAAATCTAAAATCCAAAATCCAAAATCC
>JAGWYZ010000232.1 GCA_018969115.1 Chloroflexota bacterium
GCCGAAATCACGATCTCAGCGTTGTTATGGGGCGGCAAAGCCGCCCCATAACAACGCTGAGATCGTGATTTTGGCGAAAAATTGTTTTAAGAAACACTGTCTAAGACTTCTGATGTTTGCGTTAATGTCATCTTGCTGGGTTCCATGCTCCGCATGGGTAAAAATTGCGGAATGCCGATTTCATTATGCCCCCTCAAGCGTAGGCTAGTAATCTGGCCCCTTGAGGAGGCATAGTGAAATCGGCGAAAACCTTAGTTTGAGGCCGCGATCAGATAACCTATTATGACGATTTCTTAATCGTTGGGGCTTTCTCAAAACACCAAAATCTAACCCCCATGTTATGATTAAACGCCATGCTGCCCCCGAAGCCTTGGGCGGCGCTAAAGCAGATGAGAGGAGACGAACGATTGGCGACGCATGTGGTGTTTGTGCACCCCGAAATTCATTGGAACACTGGTAATATAGGCCGAACTTGTCTTGCCACCGGCGCGACATTGCACCTCATTGAGCCATTGGGGTTTTCACTCGACGAACGGCAGGTGAAACGCGCTGGCCTCGACTATTGGGAACATGTCGATTTGCGGGTGTGGTCGAGTTGGGAGGAATTTGAGGCGGTGTTACCGACACTCGGCGAAGCCTATTTTTTTGCGACCCAAGCGACAAATTTGTTTTGGGATGCTGGCCTCGGCACGAGCGCCGATATTGTGTTGATCTTTGGCAGTGAAACCAAGGGCCTGCCAGCATCGATTTGCGAGAAATATCGTGAGCGATTGCTCAAAATCCCGATGTCATCTTCAAAAGTGCGCTCGCTCAACCTCTCGACCAGCGCCTCGCTTGCGGTTTATGAGGTGTTGCGACAGCGCCATACTTTGGGTTAAGCCCAATCTTGTGTTTTAATCCATGCGGCTAACGACACTTGATCTACCCCGAATATGTTGGCCGTATCGGTCATGTGAATGGCAGCATTAGGTTGTTTTTTGAGCCAACGCATTTGAGCCGTAATTTCAAACGCAACCACAGGGCCAAACAGATGCGCCAATTTAGAGAGTGTTTCTTAAATCAAATTTCACTTTTTTGTCAGCTGAAATTACGTGGTTTTATCAAATCAGAGCGCATATTTAGATAAAACGAATGCCGAAATCACTATCTCAGCGTTGTTATGGGGCGGCAAAGCCGCCCCATAACAACGCTGAGATAGTGATTTCGGCGAAAAATTGTTTTAAGAAACACTGTCTAAGAAGTCACCCATCGCAACTTTCGTCCCAGTATGTTGCCATTGCTTGGCTTTTTCAGCATCATGAACCAAGATGCGAATGGGTTTACCTACTTTTGTATGATGAAAACGTTATTTTAAGATACTTGCCTATACCATTGAGAAATTAGGCAACTTTACTGGGTTGTTACCCTTGCGCTTCAGTTAAAATAGCCTGATTGATTGTTTTAGGAGTGATTTGATATGTTTCAGCCCGTCCCAACCCAGATAAACTTTGCAGAACAAGAACGAACGATTTTAAAGTTTTGGAAAGATACCGGCGCGTTTGAGCGCCTTCGTCAGTTACGTGCAAATAGCGATAAACGGTTTTCATTTATAGACGGGCCAATTACCGCCAATAACCCAATGGGGGTGCACCATGCATGGGGCCGCACCTACAAAGACCTATGGCAGCGCTACAAAGTGATGCAAGGCAACAATACCCGCTGGCAAAATGGGTTCGATTGTCAGGGCTTGTGGGTTGAGGTGAATGTTGAAAAAGACCTCGGATTTAAGAGCAAGCGCGATATTGAGACCTATGGCATGCAGAAGTTTATCAACTTGTGTAAACAACGGGTGTTA
Organism: Chloroflexota bacterium; assembly: GCA_018969115.1. Classification (GTDB taxonomy): domain Bacteria; phylum Chloroflexota; class Anaerolineae; order J036; family Brachytrichaceae; genus AQU-03. The sequence goes on from JAGWYZ010000232.1 coordinate 1,835, forward strand.
AACAGCGCGGCCCAACAGACCGAGCAAACCATTCGCCTTGGCAATTGGATGGATTGGAATGACCCGGATGAATTGCGCGATTTGGCGAAAAAGCTGGCTGCCGACCCCGAACAACATATTACGCTAAAACGCGGCGCTAAAGAAATTCATGGCACAGTTGAGCAATTGATTGGCAAACTGGGTATGGAGGAGCTACAAGGCTCATATTTCACTTTTTCTGATGAAAATAACTATCAGATTTGGGGCTTTTTAAAGAAATGCTTCGAGCGTGGTTGGGTTTATCGTGGCGGCGATGTCATTCCGTGGTGTCCGCGTTGCGCAACAGGGATTAGCCAACACGAGATTGATACCGAAGGCTATAAAGATCGCATCGATCCGGCCATCACCGTAAGAATGCGTCTGAAGGGTTTGAATGGTTTATTGGTTGATTCGTTTGACGAGAATCATCAATCAACCAATCAATCAATCAACCAGTCAACCAATCAACTGATTAACTGGGCAAGTGATGCTGCTCGTGACGCCTTTGTTGCGACAAAAAACAAATACATTTTGGCGTGGACGACCACGCCTTGGACGTTGCCTGCCAACGTGATGTGTGCGGTGGGGCCAAAGTTGACGTATGCGATGGTGCAGCAACACCATAGTGATGGCGAAATGGCTGTTTATTTTCTCAGCAACCAAACCCTGAAGATGTTGAAGGGCGACTATGAGGTGTTGGGCGAGATCAAAGGCGAGGCGATGGATGGCTGGACCTATGAAGGCATCTTTGATGACTTGCCGGTTTGGGAAGCCGCACTGAAGGAATGGAAAATTAAAAATGAAAAATTAACGAAAGCGAACGATGCTTCATTTTCAACCTATGCCCATCGTATTATTTTGTGGAACGATGTTGGCGAGGCCGAAGGCACCGGCATTGTGCATAATGCGCCGGGTTGTGGCCCCGAAGACTATAAATTGGGCAAAGAGCACAATACCCCAGCCGTCGCCCCGTTGGATGACGAAGGCAATTTTGTGGCGGGTTTTAACCAATTTAGCGGCAAATTTGGGCATGATGTGCCTGATTTGGTTGAGCAAGCCCTAAAGCAAAAGGGCTTTTTGTATCGGCGCGACAAATATAATCACCGTTACCCGCATTGTTGGCGCTGTGGCACGCCTTTGCTTTATCGGCAGGTGAATGAATGGTATATCAGCATGGACACCCTGCGCCATGACATGATGCGCGAAACCAACAAGATCAACTGGATACCGAGTTTTGGCAAAGAGCGTGAGATTGATTGGCTGCACAATATGCACGACTGGATGATCAGTAAGAAGCGTTATTGGGGCTTGGCTTTGCCAATTTGGGAATACCCCGATGGCAGTTTTGAGGTGATTGGCAGCCGTGAAGAGCTAAAGGCGCGGGCGATTGAAGGTTGGGACGAATTTGATGGGCATACGCCACATCGCCCCCATATTGATAAAGTGAGGATCAAGCACCCAGTGACGGGCTTGATTGGCACGCGCGTGCCCGATGTGGGCAACCCATGGCTCGATGCCGGTATTGTGACGGTTTCGACCTTGCGTTATAGCAGCGACCAAGATTATTGGCGCAAGTGGTTCCCCGCCGATTTCATCACCGAGAGCTTCCCCGGGCAATTCCGCAACTGGTTTTATTCACTCATTGCCATGAGTACGGTATTGACCGATAGCTTGCCTGCAAAAACCATTTTGGGCTTTGCGACCTTGTTTGATGAAAAAGGCAAGCCGATGCACAAGAGTAGCGGTAACGCCATTGAGTTTAACGAGGCCGCCGACAAGGCTGGGGCCGATACCATGCGCTGGGTGTATGCCCGCCAACGCTATGACGATAACTTGTTGTTTGGTTACAATTATTTGAATGAGGTGCGCCGCAGCTTTATTTTGCCGTTGTGGAATGCCTATTCATTTTTTGTCACCTACGCCAATATTGATGGCTGGAAGCCAGAAAGGGTTGAGGGTTTAGGGTTGAGCGTTAAGGGTGGAAATTCTCTCAACCCTCAACTTTCAATCCTAAACTCATTAGATAAATGGATTTTGGCGCGGCTGGCTGAGACGACAAATGTGGTAATTGATGGCTTGGATGTGTATGAGGCGCGGCTGGCGGCTTTGGCACTCGAAGGTTTTGTCAACGACTTGACCAATTGGTATGTGCGGCGCTCACGCCGTCGTTTTTGGAAGGGTGAGGCCGATGCTGATAAGAATGCTGCATATGCAACGCTGTATGAGGTGTTGACACACTTGAGCAAACTCTTGGCCCCATTCACCCCATTTTTGGCCGAGGCCATGTGGCAAAACTTGACCGGCAATGGCGCATTGGCGGATGCTTCGGGTGTGACGGCACAAGGCTTTTCGGTGCATCATGAAGATTACCCACGCAAGCGTGAAGTGAGCGCCGAGGAGCAACAATTGCTTGAGGATGTGGCGGTAGCACGTACGGTGGTGAATTTGGGTCACAGTTTGCGCTCGCAAAGCAAGGTAAAGGTGCGCCAGCCTTTGAGCAAAATTGTGGTGGTGGCGAGTGATCGCGCCCGAACGGCAATTGTACAACAAACCGATGTAATTTGTGACGAGCTAAATGTGAAAGGCATTGCCTTTGCCGAGAAAGAAACCGAGTTGGTGAATTACAAGATTATGCCCGACTTGAAGAAACTTGGCCCGAAATTGGGGCAAAATTTGCCAAAGGTGCGCAATGGCTTGGCAATCATCGACCCAGTGACAGTGGCAACTGCGGTTAAAGCAGGCACAGCTGTGTTAATTAAGATTGACTCAGGTGAGATTGTGCTTTTGCCAGATGAAATTATGGTGCAGGCGGTGCCGCGTGAGGGCTTGTTGGTCGAAGGTAGCAATGGCATTGTGGTGGCGCTTGATCCTGTTTTGTCTGAATTGCTCATTCACGAAGGCTTGGCGCGTGAAGTAGTGCGGCGCGTGAATGATCAACGTAAAGCACTAAATTTGGCATTGTCAGATCGTATTCAAATCAACTATACTGCCAGTATACGATTGGCACAAGCCATTGCTGCGTTTAAAGATTATATTTGTGTAGAAACACTTACAAATCATCTGGCACAAACTGAATCTTTGAGTAGCACAGCCATTAGCGATGAATTTGATGGTGAGACAATTAATTTTGAAATAACTTAAAAATACGATGTCCCAACTTCTATCCACCGAACAAAACCGAATACGTGATGAATTGCTCGGGTTAATTGACCGCCCGCAATCGCCACAACCCGCAGTATTGATTGGGCTATTTGGGCCAGCCGGTAGCGGCAAGACAACAGTGCTAGAGAGTTTGTCGCGCACGAGCGTGACGCAGGCGGCGCGTACTCGTAATCATCGGCGGGTAACAGGTCTTAATATCGACGCTTGCGCCATCCCAAATTATATGTTGCCGTGGCAGCATGTGTTGGCGCAAGTGCTGGATCGGCTGGATGAGCAAGCTTTGCCCAGCGAAATTGACGTGATTAAGGGGTTGCGTAGCAAATTGGTGGCGTTGATTAAACGCGACCCCAAGATGACAGCCCAAGACGAAGATGCGGCGATTGTTGTCTTTACTAAACAATTTCGTCAAGCGATTCCCGGGTTGATATCGAGCAGTATCACCCAAGCCAATAATGTGTTATTGGTCGGGATTGACCATCTTGATAAGATTGATGCGAATACGACGGCAGATTTATTAGATGCTGTCGTCTACTTTTTGCGAGTGCCGGGGGTGGCGGTGGTGGTGGCTGCCGATGAAGGCGCATTGGTTGAAAAAATCAATCAGGCAACGGAGAGCACCGATGGGTCAACCCAACTGCGCTCGATGTTACAAGCGCGGTTAGAGTTGCCGGCCCGCGCCAAATCAGCAGCGACGGCGGGGATGGGTACGTTTAGCAAACCCAAACCCGCGCCAAGCACGGTTGCCAAAGCGCCAGCGCCAGCTGCGCCGGTCGTGGCAACAAACATAGGTAGCGCTAGCGTTGCCGAATTACAACCGAACACGACCAAAATTGCAGCTTCGACGGTTGTGACGACCCCGCCGAAGACTGAAAAAAGTCCAGCATCGGCGGCGGTTGCGGCATCGATAGATGCAAAGGCGACGGGTAGCAGTGCTACAAGTATGGCTACGGCTTCAAGCTACAGCAAACCAGATCCAAAGACGATGGGTAGCAGCGCTGCAAGTACGGCTACGGCTTCAAGCCACAGCAAACCAGATCCAAAGGCGATGGGTAGCAGTGCTGCAAGTACGGCTACGGCTTCAAGTCGCAGCAAACCAGATCCAAAGGCTAATGCGTCTACAGGTCCTTCTCTATTTGCACGTATATTTAGCCGTTTGCTTGCCCGCAATTCACCTGTCATGTTGGCGTTATTTGTCTTTATGGTTGATCGTGTTAGCAAGATTCTGATTCGGATGATCTCAGTCGAGCCGCCGGGGATTAATATTGTGACAGGTTGGTTGCGTTTAGATCAATATTTTGCTACCACCACTGCTAATGGGGTGGTGCGGGGCAGCTTGGGTTTGGGTGCAGAGTTGGTCGGGCTATTCTTGGCTATTATTTTGATGTTGTTTTCAACTGATCGCAAGGCTGGGGTCAGCCGTTCTGATGCGCTTTTGAGTTTGGCATCGTATGGCCTAATTGTCGGCTCGTTGTCGTCTAATTTGCTCGACCGTTTGTTGTATTCTGGCGTGTTAAATTTTATTCACTTGGGCAATCTTCCGGTGTTTAATTTGGCACATGTGACCTTGGCAATTGGTCTGTTGATGTTGGTTTATACCTTGTTACGGTCATTGCGGACGTGAGATTTTATTGATAGCCGGACTGTGAACAAGCGCCACCTAAGTAGGGTGGCGCTTGTTTTATATTCTTGTAGCGTATCATTTCAATAATTCGGGGTAACCCCAAAGATGTAATGTCAAAATCACTATGTGGCCTTTGATCGCAGAGGTCTTGCCT
>JAGWYZ010000233.1 GCA_018969115.1 Chloroflexota bacterium
GATTAAAAAAAATGCGAGTTTTACACATCATCCCTTCGATTGGGCCACAGCGTGGCGGCATGAGCCGCGCCGCGCTTGACATGTGTCAGTTATTAGCGGCAGCAGGCATTGATGTGACTTTGGTGACAACGGATGACGATGGCCCGAATGGGCGGCTAAATGTGCCGTTAAACCAGCTAAAAAACGAAGAATACCGCACAATTTACTTTTCGCGCCAAACTCGCGTTTATAGCATCAGTATGCCACTGCTTGGATGGGTAAATGCGCATGTGCATGAGTTTGATGTTTGTCATTTGCATGGGGTATTTAGTTTTGCCAGCGATTTGCCAGCGCTGGCGGCACGCCGTGCCAATGTGCCCTATGTAATAACACCGCACGGCATTTTATGCAACTATGGCATGATGCAACGGCGCTCGTTCTTAAAACGCTTGTTTGTGAAAACTTTGGTTGGGCCAAATTTACAACAGGCATTACTCGTGCATTTCACTACCGAGATGGAGCGCCGCGAGTCATCAGGATGGGCTGACATTCGCCGCAGCGAGATTGTGCCTTATTGCTTAGATTTGCAGATGGCATTACCACGAACGACAAGCTATCGTCATCGGGTTGATCAGGTATTTAAATTGTTGTTTTTGTCGCGTATTGACCCTAAGAAGGGGTTGGATTTGTTATTTCGAGCATTGGCGCAATTGCATCGCGATGATGTAGCGGTAACATTAACCATTGCTGGCAGCGGCGAGGCAAGTTATATAGCGACCTTAAAAACATTGGCGGCAGAATTAGGTATAGCCAATCAAATACACTGGGCTGGTTTTGCCGACGAAATCCGCAAACAGCAATTATTTGGCGAGGCCGATGCGTTTGTATTGTCATCATACAGCGAGAATTTTGGCATCGCGCCAGTTGAGGCAATGACGGCGGGTTTGCCAGTCATCATTACCGATCAAACTGCCGTAAGCGAAGCGATGGCGGCTACTGATGCTGCCATCGTCATTCCATGTGACGTCGATGCTTTGGCTACCGCCATTCGCCAACTTCGCGCTTCACCTGCAATGCAAGCTCGTCTCAGTCATGTTGGGTTACAGCTTGCGCGTAATTATTTTTCATCATCTGCCACTATTGCAAAATGGGTTAAGATTTATAGTCAATGGTCAATGGTTAATGCTTAATGCTTAAGGGTTAATGACTAAGGAGAGTCATAAATCATAAATCACAAGTCTTTCCCAGCATTAACCATTAACCATTAACCATTAATTTTACTGTTATGTTAATTGACATGCCTTGGCGCATCACCAATAATGTTCGCCGTGTGCTGGCGTTGCCGTTTATACAGCTGGGCTTTGCCTTGCATGGCATACGCTGGGGGCGTGGTTGGGTGATATTTGGCATGCCCACCATTCAGCGTTATCGCGGCAGTACTATTGAGTTCGGCGACGCTTTGTGGATGCGGTCTTGGCACGCGAGTAACCCATTAGCGCCCAATCATGCCTGTGTTGTTGCTACTCGCAGCCGCAATGCCATCATTCGCGTTGGCAACAATTGCGGCTTTACTGGCGTAAGTTTGGTCGCTATGTCGCAGATCGAAATTGGCAATAATGTCGTCGTTGGTGCGAATGCCGTCATCATCGATACCGATTTTCACCCACTCGACCCCACCGAAAGACTGCGCGATTTTAATGCTGGTGCTCATGCCCCTGTTATCGTTGAAGATGATGTCTTTATTGGGATGCATAGCCTAATCTTAAAAGGCGTGCGACTGGGTAAAGGTTGTACGATTGGCGCCGGTAGCGTGGTCAGCCGCAATGTACCAGCAGGCGCAGTTGCAGCGGGCAACCCGGCCCAAGTGCTGCGTTAGCACTTATGCTAGCAAATTTCTAAGACTTTTGCCTCATGACAAACCTGCTAAAATCGATTAAAATTCTGATATCTTGGGCGAAATGGGTTGTTTCTTACCGGTGTTTAAGACACATTTTTGGGGGTGCATCAGCCGCTTGGTTATTGCTATCGGGGTGGCAACAACCAATTTTGGACCTTCAATTTATGCTTCGTCTAATAACACAAGTCATTACCAAGCAGCCTCGCCCGTCAAAATTATGGCCTTGGGTGATTCGCTCACGGTAGGTGAGGGCACAAATGGATATCAAAGCTATCGTGGGCATTTATACCAATTATTAACAGCAGCCGGGCATAAAATTGACTTTGTCGGCAGTCAAGCTAGCCCAACGATGGTAGGAGCTGATGAAGACCATGAAGGCCATGCTGGTTTTACCATCGGCCCAGATAACGCCCGCTATTGCAACACCATTAACAACGAATTGGCTTGTGGCACTGAACATTACAACCTATATGACAATGTTGACAATTGGCTTAAACAGAGCAACCCAGACATTGTATTGTTAAATATCGGCATCAATGATATGCTACCACAAATCGTTACAGTTGGCGGGGCTGGAATAAATCGTAGTGTCGATCCTGATCGTGCAGCACCGCAATTAAAAGGGTTAGTCAACCGCATTCGAGAGTTTGCGCCAAATGCCAAAATTATTGTATCGTCGTTATTGCAGGTCAGTTGGCGCGATGGGGCCGATTGGCCTGCGTATCGTATGGTGAACACAATGGCGCGTGAGCTAGGGCAAAACCGCGATAACGGTATTTATTTTGTTGATTTAAACGCCATTCCACTGCAAAACACTGATTTTTATGACAGTTTTCACCTTACAAATGCTGGGGCACGTAAGGTTGCCCTTGCTTGGTTTGAAATCCTCAATCCATTACTACAAAATTGGCAGCCGATAATTGTGCCGACCCCAACCCCTAAAATAGGACCAGAAGCACAGCCATGCGAAGGAAATTTGCTAAAAAACCCGACGTTTGTTGAGGGCTTAGCAAATTGGGAAGATTGGGGAGAGGCGGCGGTTTCGGATGAGTCACATGTTGGCCGAGCGTTGCAAATTGGTCCGAGTGTAGGCGGTGCAGGACAGATGGTTCCGGCCATTGCCGCATCGAGCTACACCTTGTCGTTATGGGCCAAACGCACTGGCAAGCCAGTTTGGGCTGGTTTTGGAATTGCATTTTGGGATGGCGGCAATAGCAAATTGGCAATGTATTCGGTTGATAACATTGCCAGCAAGTATGCAATTTATACCATTACTGCGGTTGCGCCCTGGGGGGCAACCCGTGCCCAAGTGTGGGCGTGGACCAATGGCGAAGATGGAAATTTGTATGTTGATGATATTTGTTTGTTGCCAACATGGTTAGCACAACGCAATGCGCAAGTCGCTGCCGCTGCCTTAAATCCAACGGTCACTACTACCCCATTTACACAGCCTAAATTGATAAACACCCCAATACCCAAACCCGTAACCCGCCAAGCGGTTGCGCCCGCTACAACACGTAACACACCCCAGCCTGCTGTGCAGACAGTTAAAAAACAGGTGCGTGCTACCCCAACCCTAGTGCGTAAGCGTTAACCCTTTTCGTTTGCTGGCTAAAATATAGTCTTATGACTGTTCAAAATATTTCCTCCCAAAATTTTAATTCTGAGCGCTGGGTTTATATTGGAACCTATACCGAAAAACTGCCGCACGTAAATGGTAATGCCGAAGGTATTTATCATGCCAAATTTAATACCAATACAGGCGAGTTGCGAGTGCTTGGTGTCACTGTCGGTATTTCCAATCCGTCATTTCTTACGTTTCATCCAACTTTGCCAGTACTTTATGCTGTGAGCGAGGCCACTGGCGCATTAGGTGAAGTGATCGCTTTTAATATTGATGCTACTACAGGCACATTAAGCGAAATTAACCGCCAAAGCACGCATGGGAATTCGCCTTGCCATGTAGCGATTGATGCAACTGGGCATTTTGTTTTTGTGGCTAATTACAGCACCGGCAATGTATGTATGTATAACGTGCAAGCCAACGGCGGGTTAAATGCAGCAAGTGATGTGGTGCAACATCGCGGCAGCAGCGTTAATGCCAGCCGCCAAGAAGGGCCACACGCCCACTCAGTGACACTTGACCCGCAAAATCAGCATGTGATTGCTGCAGATTTAGGGCTTGACCGCCTGATGGTGTATTCTTGGGATGCCAATACCAATAAACTGTTCAATACAGGCACTGGCGCAACTCCGGCCGGGGCTGGGCCGCGTCATATTGCATTTCATCCTAGATCTTATGTTTATGCCATCAATGAGTTAGATTCAACCGTAACAGCTTTTCGTTATCACGCAGCAACGGGTGAATTAACCCCAATCGAGACTGTTTCAACCGTACCCGCCGATTTTGGCGGCACAAGTTATTGTGCCGATATCCATATTGACGCGACGGGCAAATTTTTATATGGCTCAAATCGTGGTCATGACAGCATTGCTATTTTTGCAATTGATGAGAGTAATGGTCAACTAACCGTGCTTGGTTATGAGTCAACCCAAGGTAAATTCCCTCGCAATTTTGCCATCGATCCATCAGGCAAATTTTTGCTGGCAGCCAATCAAAATAGCAGCAGTATAGCGGTTTATAACATAAATGCCCAAACTGGCCTGCTTACACCCACCGGCCAAGTGTTAGCCGTGCCAACCCCTGTTTGCGTAGCTTTTTGGCGATGAGCCATAGCAAGCCATGAGCCATGAGTTTTGAGTCATAACTCAAAGCTCAAAGCTCACGGCTCAAAGCCATCAACTTGGCGCTAAAATGATTAGATGGAAGCACCAGATTATCGTTTTCTTGACCTTGCGGGCAGCCATGCCGATTTAGGCTATGAGCTTGGCTCACAAGACCCACCATTTAAGATGCAGCCATGGTGGGCCGCACCGGCCTCATTGCACTTTACAAATGAATGTTTGACAGTATTAAATGAGGTTGCCCCGGCGTTGGTTGAAGAAAATAAGGCTTATGCCGAAGCGCAAAGACATCATTTTGCGCCATTTTGGCAGCAATGTTGTCGGGTTGACCTCAAGGCGCGTATTCGGGTGCAGGCTGGTTTTACACCCTCAAATGATGCTGAAGGCTGCTCGACCTTTGCATGGCGGGTTGGGCCGCATATGTTAATTGGACGCAATTATGACTATTGGCCGCAACAAACCCGTCGCCAACGTATTCGTTTTACATCGGCAAATGGCGAAAACAGTTTTTATGCCTCGCTGGGGGCGCGAGGCGGTGTGCCAGCCGGGCGCTACGATGGCATTAACCAACATGGCGTTTTTATTTCGTTGCATGTGGTGATGACCCATACACCGCACGAGACAGAAATTAAACCAGGTATCCCCTTTCATTTGATCACACGATTAGTGCTAGAAAACTGTGCAACAGCACGTCAGGCGCTTGATTGGCTGTTATACATTCCGCATCTTAGTTCGCTTAATTATTTGGTAGCAGATTCGCAAGAGGCATTTGTGATTGAGGCTGACCCACGTGCTGTGCGCTTGCGCGAGGCTGGCAATGCTTGTATTGCCGCTACCAACCACTTTACCCATCCAGATTTGCTGCCATTTCAAGGCCGACGTGTTACGCGCAATTCTGAGTGTCGTTTGGCGTTTTTAGCCCAGCCACAAGTTTCATTCAACCCACTAACAACCCAGACCCTTTTAGACATGGCCGAGCAAATAATGGCAGATCGAACCATACCGATTTGCGGGCGCAGCGGGGCGCTCAGCACCCTTTGGTCATGTGTGGCTGAATTGGCAACACGGCAGGTGCGTTATGCGCCCGGCCAGCCCGGGCTGGTGCCATTTCAGACGATGCCACTGTAGCACTATACAATCACGGTCAAATGAAACAAACAACCGAACCCGTTAAAACTATTGAATGGGTGATACTCCCCAATGGTGGCACTTGCCGTATTATTGACCAAACACTATTACCCACCGAGCTAAGATACATTGATATTGATGATGCTGAGGCGATGTGGGAGGCCATCAAAATGTTGCGTGTGCGTGGCGCGCCTGCCATTGGCATCGCGGCGGCATTTGGGGTATATTTAGGCGTGCGTCATAGCCCGGCTGTCACGATCGATGCCTTTATCGCTGATGTGAATCGGGTGGCGGCTTATCTTGCGACCTCGCGCCCAACAGCGGTTAATTTGTTTTGGGCGCTCGATCGTGTAAAGCAATTGGTGAATACTGATACCGGATTAAGAATTGAGAATCAAGCCCCTGCCCAATCCAAAATTCAAGCTCTAAAATCTAACATTCTCAACGAGGCCATTCGCATGATCGCTGAAGACAACGCGGTATGCCGCGCCATTGGGCAACATACAGTAGCGTTGATTAACGATGGTGATGGCTGGTTGACGCATTGCAATGCTGGTGGTTTGGCTACCGCCCAATGGGGTACGGCGTTGGCTGGGTTTTATGTGGCAGCCGAGCAAGGCAAGCAAGTGCATGTGTTTGCCGATGAAACCCGCCCGCTATTACAAGGGGCACGCCTGACGGCTTGGGAATTGCAGCGTGCTGGCATCCCTGTTACCCTTATTACCGATAATATGGCTGCGATGGTGATGTCACAGGGCAAGGTGAAGGGCGTGATCGTTGGCACAGATCGTGTTGCAGCCAATGGCGATTTTGCCAACAAAATTGGCACTTTGGGGGTGTCGATTTTGGCGAAAGAGTTTGGCATTCCGGTTTATGTTGCGGCCCCAACCTCGTCAATCGATATGAGTCTTGCCTCTGGCGACTTAATTCCCATCGAAGAGCGCAAATCAGATGAGGTGACACATGGCTTTGGGCGACAAACT
>JAGWYZ010000234.1 GCA_018969115.1 Chloroflexota bacterium
TTGGCTTCGAAGTGGGCTTTATTTGCCACTTACTGGGGTCGTTTTGTTAAATTTTTTTTAGCCTAAACTACTGTTACTATCAACTATAACTATCTACGCTCAACTATCTGCTATCTACCCCCTTTATGTTAACGCGCTTAAAACACTGGTTTCGCTTCAATCGCATGTATATGCAAGGCAAAATTCCTTGGGATACGGGTATTACCCCGCCAGAATTACAAGTGTTTGTGCAAACACACCCAGCCGGTCGAGCGCTCGATCTGGGATGCGGCACTGGCACCAATGCCATCTTTTTGGCGCAACAGGGTTGGCAGGTACAGGGGATTGATTTTGCGGTCAAGGCGATTACACAAGCCAAACGAAAAGCCCAACAAGCCAACGTTGCAGTCGATTTTCGCATTGGCGATGTCACCTATTTACCCAACACTGGCCCATTTGACCTAATACTGGATATTGGGTGTTTTCATGGGTTAGATGAGGCCAAGCGTTTGGCGTATGCCAATAACGCCAAACGCTTGCTTACACCTGACGGCACTTTGCTTTTATATGTGCATTTCAAAAATCAGCAAATGGCTGCGCGGATGGGGATTTACCCGCAAGCCTTAAGCGTGTTTGAACCCGAATTACAACTGATCCATCGCCAAGATGGGGTCGATACATCACGGCCAAGCCCATCGGCATGGTTAACATATCGGCATACGCCCACCTAAAACACTAGCATCTTGGCATAACCCCCGTCTGCGCACACAATTCACGATAGCCATCGACCCCAAGTGCCAAGGAAATCTCTTCGGCATAGACTTGAAAAACCGGCTGCGCCACATCAGCGCAGACGCGATGACACCCACCCCCTGCGGCAAATAGCTCATTGTCGGCATCTAACATCAGTGTTTTTTTATCACCGTCATAGTCATCAACCACTGGAAACAAACAACAATAATAAGGCTTTAATACCCACGAGCCCAACCCATTGGCTACACACGCGGCTTGAATGGCACAATGATGGTCTTCGGGGCGCAGAAACACACATGATTTGCCGCTGGGGTGCTGCGAGGCATCGACGGTGCATGTGCCGGTGTATTGCCCCGACGGAAAAGCCAGTTCATCGACGTGCAATTCGTCAAACCACTTATTCGTATCGCGGCGGTCTTGTGGCAAAAAGGGGGCAATCATTTCGGCGTGTTGGCGAATGGCATCAGCTTGAGCCACATCTAACCAAACCCCATGCGCACAACAACTGCTTTTGCAATGGGCAATTTGGCAACGAGTCATGTTTTTTTGTTCGAGCAAGTTAAGGTGAATGTCATAGCCTTTTATATTCATTATTTTTTTCATTTGACACGATATACACCAGATGATACACTGGCATCCTCATAAATGATATCAACGCATAAACTCTCGCCCATTAGATCCGAAAAAGTGCCACTCATCACCAAAATCGCCTTCGGCTCAGGCGACCTCGGCACTGCCATTACCGCCGGTATTTTAGGCTTTTTTAGGCTTATTTTTATGACCGATGTGGCTGGGCTAAACCCCGCCACCGCTGGCACCATTTTACTGATTGGGCGCGTATGGGATGCCATCAATGACCCCATCATCGGTACAATATCGGATCGACTAAACACCCGTTGGGGCCGTCGCCGCCCCATGTTTTTGTTTGGCGCATTGCCATTGGCGCTCACTTTTGTCTTATTATTTATTGTGCCGCCGTTTGATGCCAGCGGCAAGTTTTGGTATTATGTCGCAGTATCGTTTTTCTTCGACACATTTTATACCATCGTCAACACGCCTTATACCGCGCTCACCCCTGAGCTAACCCGCGATTACAACGAGCGCACCAGCCTCAATTCATATCGTTTTGCATTTTCAATCGTCGGTAGTCTTGTCGCCGTAATCGGTCATCAGGTCATCACGGGCCTGTATGGGGCCGACAAACAAACTGGTTTTTTTATGTCGGCGCTTATTTTGGGCATTTTCTCGGGGCTGCCCTATTTGTTTGCATTTTGGGGCACCTACGAGCGCCCCGAATTGCGTGACCCACAAGAAAAAAATCTGTCGTTTCTCGAAGGTTTGCGAATTACATTTAGTAACAAGGCCTTTTTAAATGTGGTGGGCATTTACCTCATGTCGTGGCTCACTTTGCAAGCGGTGCAAACCATTTTGGCCTATTACCTCATTTACTGGCTGCGGCGCGAGAGTTTGCAATTGCCAGTAATTTTAGGCGTGCAAGTAAGCGCCTTTGTATGGTTATTTATTTGGTCAAAAGTGAGCAACCGCATCGGCAAAAAGAAAACCTATGCCATCGGCATGTCGGTATGGATTGTCGTATTGTTAGGGTTATTTAGCCTGCCACGTGATACCAGCGACGGTATTGTGATTACGCTCGGCGCATTGGCTGGGGTTGGGGTCGCCATTGCTTATTTGGTGCCATGGGCCATGTTGCCCGATGTGATTGAGCTAGATGAATTAGAAACCGGTCAGCGCCGCGAAGGTGTGTATTATGGTTATTTTGCCTTGCTGCAAAAATTTGGCATCGCGGTTGGGTCGTGGCTTATTGGGCAAATGTTGTCGGTGGCGGGCTACATCACCCCACCGGCGGGCATCACCACGCCCATCATACAACCCGATGCTGTGCTAACCGCCATTCGGCTGTTGATTGGCCCCATTCCCGCTGTTATTCTCATCGCCGGCATTGTGCTGGCACTCAAATTTCCCATCACAAAAGAACAACACGAGCAAACAATGGCTGAATTAGCAAAAAGAAGGGCCATGAAGCCATGAGCCATGAGCTTTGAGCTTTTGCACGGCTCATGGCTCACAGCTCAAAGCTCATTACTCAGGAGAAAAAACAAATGTTAAACCTATCCAATATTATCGAAACCCACGCCAAGTTACGTGGCAACCGCGAGGCGGTCGTATTTGCGACCACGCGTCTAACCTATGCTCAGTTAAATGCAATGGCGTGTCAAGTCGCTCATTCGTTGGTGCAAATGGGTGTGCAGCCGGGTGACAAAGTCGCTTTGTCGTGCCCCAATTTGCCTTATTTCCCCATCGTCTATTATGGCATTTTAAAAACTGGCGCGGTAGTGGTGCCACTGAATGTGCTATTAAAGCCACGTGAAATTGCCTATCACCTTCAAGATAGCGATGCCAAAGTCTATTTTTGCTTTGAAGGCACTGCCGAATTGGCGATGGGGCAAATGGGACATGCCGGTTTTAATGAGGCCCAAGCTGCTGGCGCACCTGTCCAGCACTTCATTCTTATGACTGCCAACCCCGCCGCGCCTTCGCCAATTGAGGGCGTAAAAACCTTGGGTCAAAGCATTTATGGCAAATCACCCGCCTTCGACACAGTAGGCCGCAGCAGCGAAGATACCGCTGTCATCCTCTATACCTCGGGAACCACCGGAAAACCCAAAGGTGCCGAGCTGACGCACAACAATATGATCATGAATGCAATTTTGGCGCGGGATCTGAGCGGCAACACAGTAGCAGATTTGGCTCAACCGCGTGTCTTAATCACCTTGCCGCTGTTCCATTCATTTGGGCAAACCTGCCAAATGAATGCCCATTTGTTTCACGGCGGCACCATTGTGTTACTACCTCGCTTTGATCCAGTAGCGGTACTAAACACCTTCGTAGCTGAAAAGATCAACCTATTCTCAGGCGTGCCAACCATGTTTTGGGCGCTTATTGCGGCTGTGCGCCAAGGCAATATCGATACTGCCCCTATTCGTGCCAATTTGCGCCTTTGCTCGTCAGGCGGGGCCGCCATTGCAGTCGAAGTATTAAAAGAATTTGAAGAACTCTTTGGCGTTTCGATCATGGAAGGCTATGGCTTGTCCGAAACCTCGCCCGTTGCCACCTTCAACCAAATCGACATTGGTCGCAAAGTTGGCTCGATTGGTGTGCCTATTTGGGGTGTTGAGGTACGGGTGGTCGATGACCAAGACCAAGATGTGCCGGTCAATGAACCCGGTGAAGTCATCATTCGTGGTCACAATATTATGAAGGGCTATTACAAACGCCCCGAAGCCACCGCTGAAGCCATGCGCGGCGGTTGGTTTCATTCTGGCGATATTGCGCGGCGTGATGAAGATGGCTTCTTATTCATCATGGATCGCAAGAAAGACATGATCATTCGTGGCGGTTTCAATGTTTACCCGCGTGAGATCGAAGAAGTGATGGTGACCCACCCCGGCGTCTCATTGGCGGCGGTGCTGGGCGTGCCCGATGCCGAAAACGGCGAAGAAATCAAGGCTTATGTCATCCGCAAACCCGGCGCAACTGTTACCGAGGCCGAGCTAAAGGCGTGGTGCAAAGAGACGATGGCGGCCTATAAATACCCACGCATGATTGAGTTCCGCACTTCATTGCCGATGACAGCGACAGGCAAGATTTTAAAGCGTGAGTTGAAAGCCGAAGGGTAAGAGGTTTTCGCCAATTTCCCTACCTTTTGCCAAGCTACGCTTGGCAAAAGGTGGGGAAATTGACGTTCCCAATTTTTTGCCCCTCGCCCGCCCTGCTACACTTAAGCGCCATGAGCACCCAGAATAATAATGATTTTGTGCCAACAAGCGCCATGGTGATTGTGGCACACCCCGACGATATTGAATTTGGCTGCGCTGGCACGGTGACAAAGTGGACCAAACGCGGCGCAAAAGTTGTATATGTACTGGTCACCAGCGGCAACGGTGGCACCCACGATGCCCAATACACCCGTGAAACCATCGCCACGTTGCGCGAGCAAGAGCAAACCGCTGCCGCCGCCATTTGTGGCGTCACCGAAATTGAATTTTTGCATTATCAAGATGGCGAAGTGATGCCGACGCTTGAACTGCGCAAAGACCTGGTACGCATGATGCGCAAACACAAACCCGAAGTGGTGATTGCGATGGACCCGACCTTGGTATTTGTGCAAAATCGCTACATTAACCACCCTGATCACCGCGCCGTTGCCACTTGCACGATCGATGCTTGTTTCCCGATTGTATCGATGCCATTGATGTACCCCGAGCTGGGCGAAGCGCATAAAGTGCGCGAAGTGTGGATGAACTTTACCAAAGACCCCGCCGATGCCTATGTCGATATCAGCGAAACGCTCGATCAAAAAATGGAAGCCCTACGTCAACACAAAAGCCAAGTAGATGACGAAACTGTAAAAATGGTGCGTACTTGGGCGCTGGAAGAAGGTCGTGGCATTGTCCCCACCGAGTCGTTCAAAATTATGTTTATTGAGCAGCGCAAACAGTAACCAGTAGCCAGTAGTCAGTAATCAGACTAAAGCCCAAATCTGACTACTGGCTACTCCTATACTTTCTTAAAATGCACTACTACGGCTGGAAACTCGCATGGATGTTGGGCTTAACCCAGATGGTATCGTGGGGCATCTTATTTTATGGCTTTGGTGTCACCCTACCCCATATGTTGTACGAAATGGGTTGGAGCACGACCGAGGCGAGCGGCGCTTACTCCATCGCCATGCTTATTAATGGCCTTGTAGCGTTTCAAACTGGGCGCTGGCTCGACCGTAGCGGCCCACGTGTATTAATGACCCTCGGCTCGGTTGCTGCCACCTTGCTCATCTTGGCTTGGGCCAATGTGCAATCGCTAACTGCCCTTTATTTGGTGTGGGCGGGTATTGGGCTGAGCATGTCGGCAGTATTATACGAACCGGCATTTTGGGTGGTGGCGCGTTGGTTCGCCCGTAAACGCAGCCGCGCCCTCACCATCGTCACCTTTTGGGGTGGCCTCGCCAGCACTGCCTTTATTCCCCTCACCAATAGCCTCATTCAAACCTATGGCTGGCGTACTGCACTCAGCATTTTGGCCGGTATCTTGGGCGTTTGCACCATCTTGCCTCATGCCCTGATGTTGCGGCGCAGCCCCGAAGACATTGGGCAAGAGGTAGATGGCGGGCAAAGCGCCGAAGTCTCAAAAAGCACGAGGGTTACATTAAAACCCCAAGCCACATTCACCTCAGCCGAAGCCATGCGGCGGCTCGATTTTTGGCTCTTGTTTGCCGCCTTTGCGCTCACCAACCTCACCGCAGGCGCCGTGGCGGCGCATATTATTTCATTGGCACTGGCACGTGGCATTAGCGCCAGCTATGCGTCGTGGGCTGCTGGGTTGGTGGGGGTAATGCAGGTTGTCGGGCGGCTGACGCTTGCACCACTGGGGGATCGCTTTTCGCGCCGCGTCATGACTGCCTTCGTCATTTTGCTGCAAATGATTGGGCTAAGTGCATTGCTTGTGTTTGGCAATGAAACGGGCTTGATCATTTATGTCATTTTCTTTGGCCTCGGTCATGGCACACTCACGCCCATGCGCGCCTCGCTCATCGCCGATATTTTTGGGGTGCGAGCCTATGGCGCGATCAATGGCGCAATCGGGGTCGGCTCAACCCTCGCCCGCGGCATCGCGCCGGTGACGATGGGCTGGCTAATTATGCAAAGCGGCAATTACAACTCGATGTTATGGGTGCTGATCAGTGGGTCGGTATTGGCGGTACTTGCGGTGTTGAGATTGGAGCGAAGGTCATAGGTATTGTCAATCCACAAAATTTCTTGCATACAATCGCCCCCATGCGAATTGCATTTATTGCCGGTGAATACCCACCCATGCAAGGTGGGCTAGGTGATTTCACCCGCGAGTTGGCCCAAAACATTGCCGCTGCGGGTCACGAGACCCACATTCTCACCCAGCCC
>JAGWYZ010000235.1 GCA_018969115.1 Chloroflexota bacterium
GCTTTGGCTTTGGCTTTTAATTCTGCGAACTTTTCTGCGTGGCGCGTCATCGCAGCGGCCCATAATTGATCTTCTTGATCCAACTCATCGTCATTGATAATACCCATATCATCAATTGATGTTGGTATGAGTTCGAGCGCATCAGTAGAAAGAAAACGTGCAAAAGCATACAGTTGTGCTGCTTTTTCATCCGAAAGCTGTTTTACCAATTTAGATATCAATTGTTGATAATTTATTGGACGATTTGTTAGTTGCTTTTGCATGATGTGCTTTTATTCCTACTGTTCAATTAATTATACAAATATACACCAACGATTTCATCTTCAATCCCCCAGATGTTTCACCTACCACACCGGCACCCAATCACCAACCACGCACAGTGCCACTCTAAACATCTAATGCCCTGCTGCCCCAGTAATGCCGCTCAACCCCGCCGCCGCGATGCCAGCCAAGGCGCAGGCCTCATCATTCACACCCGTATCGCCCGAAATACCGACTGCGCCGATCACATCGCCATCTGCCGCCACAATCAGCACCCCACCGGGTGATGGAATCATGCGGCCTTGGCTCGCCATGGCGATGGCAGTGACGAAGGTGGGGAATTTGGCGGCGCGATCAGTCAGTTCGCGGGTGCCAAAACCCATGCCGAGCGCCCCCCATGCCTTGCCAAAGGCGATATGGTAGCGGGCAAACCCTGCCCTGTCTTCGCGTTGAAAGGCAATCAAATGCCCGCCCGCATCCAGCACAGCGACTGCCAACGCCGAAAAATTGTGTTTTCGCCCTTCGGCGATGGCCGTGTTGATAATAAGGTTGGCTTGTGCCAGTTTTAGAGTTGACATAATATGAATAAATTTTTACCACAAAACACACGAAGAACACAAAGATTTGCATCGTAAAATCTTTGCGTTCTTCGTGTGCTTTGTGGTGAAAGATTAGCTTTGTGTGTAACGTGCGTTCATTATATAAATATACACTGATGATTTCGCCTTCAATCCCCCGGATGCTTCACCTCCCACGGCGGCACCCAATCACCAGCCACCCGCAGGGCCACCCCAGCATCATCCTCAATCAACTTACACACCGTCATCTCACCAGCATGGTCGCCATAACGCGCCGCCGCCTCACGGAAACGGGCATAGGTGGCTTGGGTCAATTCTGAGCGCACGCCGGTATGTTGAATCAGTTCGTCGATCAAACCCAAGTCTTTTAAACACAGCGCCAAGCGAAATGAGGGGTCGTAATGCCCAGCAAAGATCGATGGCACATCGTGTTGCATCACAAAGCTATCGGCGGCCCCGCCCTTCATCGCGGCCCACCACACATCTGGCTCAAGCCCGGCCAATTTGGCCATCACCATCGCCTCGCCAATGGCGGCGGCGTGAATTTTCCACAGTTGGTTGTTGACCAACTTCGCCACATAGCCATTGCCATATTGCCCCACCCGCCGAATCTCGCCCATCGCCTGCAACACGGGTTGCGCCAATGTCACGGCGGCCTCGCTGCCACCCACAAACATAATCATATCGCCGCGAATGGCCGAATCGACCGAACCAGTGACGGGTGCATCGACCACCATCCCGCCCGCTTGCTCAAAAAACACGACCAATTCGCGCATCGCCATTGGGCTATTGGTCGTCAAATCGATCCACAATTTACCTGCGCAGCGCCCCGCCAGCAACCCATCTTCGCCCTGCAACACCTGTGCCACTTGTTTGGGGCCAAATACCATCGTCACCACAATATCAACTTGGTTGATGACCTCGGCGGGTGAATTGGCCCAATGTGCCCCATGCGCCAATAATTTGCTGGCGGCCTCTTTGCGAAGGTCATATACCGTCAGATCGAAACCAGCCCGTTGTATGTTGCGTGCCGCGGCCCCGCCCATATTGCCAAGCCCAATAAAGCCTATTTTATTTGTCATTATGTTTTTTTTAGGGTTAGCGCAAATTCATAAAAGATGAAGGGCCGGTGTCACAATCTATCTCTCACATTGTAGGTGTGGGAGATAGATCGTGGCATCAGCAAACCCTTTCATCAACTCAGAATCTGTGCTAAAGATTAAATGGATTGCATATTTTTTCGGCGTGATGTTTATATATTTTGAAGTAAAAATTTTTTGATTTACGTAATTTCTAAATTGTATGATACTCTCACTGATTAAAATATTTTCTTGGTGAAACCTAATAAAACCCAAAATATTGTTTATAAAACCTATTGACAAAGAACATCAGTTCGGTATAATAGAACAAAAGTTCCCTTAACCTTACTTGTTTAATACGATCAGGAGATATCAATAAATGGCACGCCAAAATCAACGGATTACCGAATCGCAACAGTCAATGTTGTCATTTATCCAAGACTACATCCTTACTAATGGCCGCCCGCCAACATTTCGCGATATTCAGCACGGCGCAAACATTAGTTCACTCTCAATGGTGAGTCATCATTTAGATGCCTTGCGCGATGCCGGTGAAATTGAATTTAGCGAAGGCAGCTCACGCGGGGTATGGGTCAAAGGCTTGCCCAAGCCCGGCGATTTTATGCGGGTGCCGATGTGCGGTGTCATCACCTGTGACGGTGAACATGGCGTGCCAACCCCCGATGCAGACGCTTTGCGCAATGCCGAAGATTGGATTCCGGTTGCACGCAGTTTGGTGGGCAACGCCAAGATGGAAGACCTTTATGCCTTGCGTGCCAGCGGCGATTCCATGATTGATGCCATGATCAATGATGGCGACCTTATCATCATGCACCGCAACTTTGATTATAAAGACGGCGGTTTATATGCGGTGATGTTATCAGACCGAAACGAAACCACTTTAAAGCGTGTATTTAAAGATGGCAAAAAATTTAAGCTTAAGCCTGAGAACCCACGCCTAAAGCCTTTTTGGGTAGATGCACAAACCACCCAATTGCAAGGCCGCGTTGTCTGTGTTGTTCGTGCCATGTAGTAACCACGCTACAACCAATATAAAACAAGCTAGGCTCAACTTGAATTCAGGGATTCACCCCCCCTGAATTCAAGTTGAGCCTAATACTTCAATTAGTGAAGCACAAGTGACGCTTGATGCCATCAATACAGCACTCAAAAAATCAGATGAAATTCGCTACACTGCCAAAATCACCTTATCAAAAGAGATTGTCGAGTATCGGCTTTCGCATAAATAATGCGATTGACGTATCTTCTCGATAATTAGGGGGAAACCCCAAAGATGTAATGCCATCAATGACCCTATAGTAATTTTGGCAAAAACTTATTTTATGTCTCCCTGATTAATTATTAAGAAGATACCGCTTTCCCTTACCGAGAAGGCGGCATCATTATCGTGGTCAAATGGTTTTCACCTTGCGGTAACAGCCTTGCAAATATTTGCGATAATGCCCAACGATGATTGCTTGGTTTCGGCATAGCCCGTTGCGATGGATAATCCCTATCTTTTTGCTGTTGTGCGTTTATTACAATGCAACCTTCCCATTATTAGATGGTAATGATGAAGATTCGCATTATGTCGTCATCAGCCAAATTGCCAGCCAGCGCAAACTGATCGACCTAAACGACCCACCCTCATACGAAGCGACGCAACCGCCGTTTTACCATGTTTTAGGCGCGTTGGCAGTAGGCTGGCTCGATACCGATACACTCACCACCCCCAATCACAACGCGCTGCCCATTCGCCTCTTGCGCTGGCTATCAAGTCTGATTGGAGCGGTCATGATCTGGGCTACCTATCAATTTGCCCGCACCCTGTTTGCCAAAACAGATCAAACGTCAAATTGGCAGGTCCATATTGCAATCTTAGCGACGGTTTTGCTGGCGTTTAACCCCAAATTTATTAGCCTGAGTGCCCAAATTAACAACGATATTTTATCGGGCTGCTTTGCCACGCTTACTTTTTGGCTGGCAACGCAAATGATGCGCTGCGACAAACCAACGGCAACCCAATGGCTAAGGCTTGGGGCATGTGCCGGCCTGAGCTTTTTTGCCAAATACAGCGGCGTTGCCATGATTTTGGCGGTGGCATTTGCGGCTTTGTGGCTACGCCGTCGTTATTCATTTATCAAGGCGGGTGTGTTGGCGGCAGCGGGCTTTTTGGGCATCAACAGCCCCATGTTTCTCTACAATTTGTGGCATTATGGCAACCCAATCGCATGGCAACAAATGTTGGTGACCAATGGCACGGCGGCTCACCCTGCGCCGCTCACGTTTGTGCAATTATTGTCTGGTTGGTGGTTATGGCTCACCAGCTATTGGGGGCATTTTGGCGTCACCAGCGTCAGCCTGCCCGATGGCGTCTACCGCGTGTTATTTGGCCTAATGTGGTTGGCGGTGTTAGGGGTGATGTGGGCTGTGGCGCGGCGCGAATTGCCGTGTGAGATGACGATTTTGGTATTGCCATCATTACTATCGCTGGCCTTGTTTATGCAGTGGATGTCGCAATACAATTCGTCATTTAACAGCCGCCTGATGCTTCTGACTTATCCGGTGGCAGCCATGCTCACCGCGACCGGCTGGCTTAGTTTGGGGCAACGTTTAGCAACCTGGCTGCCACACTTACAACTGCGTAACGGTTTGGTTGTTTTGTGTGGCGGTTGTGTTGCCTATGCTTTTATTGCACCTTTGTTATCATTTTACCCGGTGTTAGACCACGAAGATGCACGTTATTTGTCTGCCAATCAAATAAACGCCTTGCCCAGCAGCGGGCGTGTGCAATTTGACAACGGGGTCGAATTATTAGGGGCCAATTTGAGCCAAAATCGGGTTGCACCCAATGATAATATTGAAATCAGCCTGATTTGGCGTGCCAGCCATCCCATCGACCGCGTTTACCGCATTGGTCTGGCTGCCTACGATGCGCAAGATCGGCTCTTGGGGCGCATAGACGAGGTAGGCTACCCAACTTCAAGCTGGAAAACCGGGCGTGCCCTGCGCGAAAATTTTCGGCTACCCATTCGCGATATTGGTTTTGCACCCAACCAGCCCGTCATTGGGCGCATTATGCTCGAATGGTACCAACATCGTGAACCATTTACCCGCGCCCGTTTACAAAACAAGCCAGATTCAGCAGTGCAAGTGGGGCAAATACGGCTGCGTTTGCCGCTGGCGAATGAGGCTACGACCAAGCCGCAGATCGCACGTTTTGGTGATGATATTGCGCTGGCCGCATATACCCGCGTTGGCGACACACTCAATTTGCAATGGCTGGCTTTGGGCGAACCGCGCCAAAATTACACCGTGTTTATTCATGGCCTCGATGCCCAAGGCAAAGTCATCAGCCAAGCCGATGCCCCATTCACCCAAGCCAGTGCCTTTTGGCTGCGTGGCGAACTGTTGAATGAAGCCCGCATCGTGCCTAATTTGCAACAAGCCGTCCAAATTCGCATTGGGGTTTATGATGCCAACAGCGGCGCACGGTTAGCCGCATTTAATGCCAATGGTTTGCCACAACCCGATCAGGCCTTGCTCATTCCAAATTAAAGATCAGAGGTCTTAGCACAAGTCGCGGCTACAACCTCAAGCTGCGCTAAGACCTCCGATGGTTTAATGATTCATCAACGACGATAAAAACGCCGTAACACCGCCCCCAGCCCTGCCGATTGCGCCATTTGGCGAATTGCAAATTGCCCCCCCGCCCGCCGTGCCCTCAGCGCTGGCAACGCCCCCAGCCAGCCCGCGACACGCCCGCGCAAAGCGTGAATATCGCGCTGTGCAAAAAAACGAAACCCGACAGCCAAAATATCGTAAAACAAAATAAGCGGCAAATCGCGCCAACGGGCATTTTTTAGCACCATCCATACTTTATTGCGGCCCAACAAATAACGTTTAAAGGGCGAACCTTCGCCGCTGGTAGCGCTGGTGTGGTGTAGCACTCGTGCGGTAGGTGCATACATACAGCGCCAGCCTGCCAATTGTGCCCGCCATGCCAAATCAACATCTTCGAGATAAGCAAAAAAGCGCTCATCAAACAACCCAATTTCATCTAACATCTTGCGTACATACAAGGCCGCCCCACCCGACGCGCCAAAAATCTCGCAGGGTTGTTTACATTCGGCATCAGTTGCGTCACGCCCTGCCAAGCGATCCCATGCAATCGCAGCGCGATCAATGGCAATACCCGCGCTTTGCACCACATCGGGTTGGCTGGCATAGAGCATCAAAGAAGCGACTGCGCCGATTTTAGATTGTGAATCTAAAAAACCTAGCATCGATGCTAACCATTGTGGCTCTGGCTCAGTATCATCATTGAGCAAGGTCACAAATGGCGTGCTGCTAGCGCGAATGCCCTGATTAACCGCCGCCGCAAACCCCACATTTTGTTCATTACGAATGACACGCCACAAAAAGGAGGGGGTTTGCTCGGCCAGCCATTCGCGTGTGCCATCGTCGCTAGCATTGTCGATGACAATGACTTCAAAATCACGATAGGTTTGCGCCACCAATGCCGCAAAGCAAGCTGGTAGCCATTGCCGCCCCCGCTGGGTGGGAATGACAACGCAGATCTGATGGTAAATGGTAAATGGTAAATGGTAAATGGTAAATGGTTAATGGTTAATGCCAATAGTAGCGCTATGACAATTATCAATGCTCAACGCTCAACTGTCAACCATTTACCATTGATCATTAACCATTTACCATTGACCATTGACCATTGACCATTGACCATT
>JAGWYZ010000236.1 GCA_018969115.1 Chloroflexota bacterium
TAGGGGTAAAGCCCCTAACTTCAATGGTCATAGGGTGCGTTTGGCATGACATCTTTGGGGTTTACCCTGAATTATTGAGATGTTACATGCTAAGATCAATAAAACAAGAATCGTGTTGGCACAGGGGGGGGGGGCGGGTCAGGAATAGGCAAAAGCATCTCAGACAAGCTCATTTTTTGAATACCCCACACACCATTATTTGACCAATTTTGCAGTCTCAGAGTGCCTTCGCGTACATCAACCTGCGGACTAAAATAAAGCCGTTTTTGCACATAATTGGCCTCCGGGCGCAAAGCTTCATTAAGCGGAAACTCATTGCCATTTTCTTGGCTACGAGGGGTTTGCAGATTTTTGGGTTTGGGCACGAGTGCTATCACCGGCTTGGCGTTGCCGGTAGTGGCATATTCAATGTCAAGCACATAAGTTTTGCCAGCTTGTAAATCGACCCGCACTGGCACAACCACTTCTTGATAAGGCTCGCCACCCGCCAAACGCACCGGATAGCCAATGACAAATGGGTTAGCAATGGGAATATAGGTGGCCCAAGGTTTCGATGCGTTTGAGGCGATCTTGGCCGGGCTATATTGAAACATCCAACGGGCAATATTGTGTGGCTCGTCATAACTCCACCATAACACATGCACCCCCATTAATAACACACCTAACCCACACACCACCACGCTGATAGGCAACAACACCCACCGAAACCCGGGTTGTGAATGGGCACGCACGAGGTCAACGCCATGCGCCAAGCCCAAGGCAAACAGCGGCAAACACGCAAGCAAACGCCGCTGCCCAAACGAGTGCCCACCCCACCAATCAAGCACTATTGAATTGGTATAAGTTTGAATGATAAAAATAAAAGCCAGGGCCAAGCAAAGCAAGCGGGCATTGGCCCGATGCCAATTGTGCCAAGCAAAATGCCCAAACCCAACTAGCCCTAACAATAATGCCGGATGGTGGCTGAATAACCCATTGCGCATCGAGAATAACACCCCCAAAACATTGGCATTGGCAAGATTAATAAACCCCTCGCCTTGTGGCACATAAAACGGGTTGGCATAAAGATATAGATTTACCAGCGGCCAAGGCGAAGCAGCAATGGCTAAAGTGGCAAAGTAAATACCGGCGGGGGTGATTAGAGTGCGAATGGGATGATTGGCCTGCCGCGCCTGCCGCCACCATGCAAACATCAGCATGATTGACAACACCGCCATAATCAAGATATTTTGGGTGCGCACCAAAATTTGCAGCCCACCACACAACCCCAATGCCGCCATACGCCAAGGCAGCTGCGGGGTGTTGATTGCCCCAAGCCACAACCATAAATAAATGACCAAGGTAAATAAATCGTAAATATGGCTCATTGACACCTCAAAAATGCTGTAATACAACATGGGCGAGGCCAACAAAATGAGGCATTGCGCCACACGAATGGCAGCGGTGCTGAAGTTGGGCTGCGCTTGCCGCAACAAGGCCTCGATACCGCGCAAGGCCAACACCGCATAAACAACCGCCGCCGTCATCACCCCATATTGCAAATATAGCCCCCATGGGTTTAGGTCAATGCTTTTGGGTATGATGAGATTGATCAGCCAGCCCAAGCCATAAGCTACTGCCATAAAAGGCGACCACAAAATAGCGGGGCCAACTGTAAAGACATTGGCGGCATGCTGGGTAATGGGGTGAATGGCCTTGTGATTGCCATAATGATCGATTGGCAAGCGCATCCATTCATAAGCCACAGTGAGATAATTATTCGTAAAATCAAGATCGCCATCAAAAAACGCCGAAACAAGATATTGGTAATAATATTTGCCGTCGCTCTCGATCTTATACGGCCAATTGCGATAGGTGCCAACCGCAAAATAGGCGATGAGCAAGGCAAAAAATAATGTGACATAAAAACGGCGTTTAGTCATAAATAGCAAAAAATTGAGGTGTATATTGGGTGAGTGAAACAATATCAAAAACAAGCAACTGCGTGAATGATACAGCAAAGCAATGCTTTTTATATAACCTTCTAAATTTATGAAAACACCCACTCACCTACTTCCGGGCCTCATACTAATAAACCATGTTTTTACTGTGCCTCTTGACCACACACAGCCTGATGGTGCAAAAATCGAGATATTTGCCCGCGAGGCTGTGTCACCGCGCTACGCCAACAACCCAGAGGCTTTGCCATGGCTGGTGTTTTTTCAAGGCGGGCCGGGGTCGGCTGCACCGCGCCCAAGCAGCAATAGTGGCTGGCTGAAACGAGCGCTACAAGATTATCGTGTTTTGCTGCTCGATCAACGCGGCACAGGCCGTAGCACGCCCGTTACCGCCCAAACCTTAGCACACCTCTCGCCCCAAGAGATGGCCGATTATTTAAAACATTTTCGTGCCGATGCCATTGTGCGTGATGCCGAGCATATTCGGCGTGCGTTGCTCGGTGAAAACGAACAATGGAGTGTATTAGGGCAAAGCTATGGCGGCTTCATCATTACACATTATTTGTCGGTGGCTTCGTCGGCCTTGCGAGAAGCGATTATTACAGGAGGGTTGCCTTCGCTAACACGCCACGCCGATGACGTTTATCGCGCCACCTATCGGCGCGTTATCAGCAAAAACCAACGCTATTATCAACGTTACCCCGATGATATTGTGCGAGTACACGATATCGTGCATCATTTGCAAAATCATGAGGTGCGTTTGCCGGCTGGTGGGGTGCTTTCAGTGCGGCGTTTTCAGCAACTTGGCTTAATGTTGGGGGCGGGTGATGGGTTCGAACAGTTGCATTATTTGCTCGAACAAGCCTTTGTCGCTGGGCGCAATGGCCCTGAGTTAAATCATGTTTTCTTACGCGAAGTTGAAAATACGCAACATTTTGACACCAACCCCATCTTTGCAATTTTGCATGAGGCGATTTATTGCCAAGGCACAGCATCGCGTTGGTCGGCTGAGCGCATTCGCGCCAAATACCCCGAATTTGAGCCACAGGCTGGGCAGCCCATTTATTTCACTGGTGAAATGATTTACCCTTGGCAATTTGATGACTATATTGGATTGAATCCGCTAAAAGAAGCTGCGCATATTTTGGCCAATTACGATGGCTGGCCCATGCTGTATGCCCCTGAAGTATTGCGCCAAAATCACGTGCCATGCGCTGCCTCTGTCTATTATGACGATATGTATGTTGAGCGTGCCTTTTCTGAAGAAACCGCCCAAAGCATCAACGGTTTAAAAATTTGGGTGACCAACGAATACGAGCACAATGGCCTCCGTGCCGATGGGGAGGTTGTACTTGGGCGGCTATTGGCGATGGTTAGGGGGTAGGAATGAAGGGTAAAGGATAAAGGATAAAGGATAAAGGATAAAGGATGAAGGGTAAAGGATAAAGGATAAAGGATGAAGGGTAAAGGATAAAGGATAAAGGATGAAGGGTAAAGGATAAAGGATAAAGGATAAAGGATAAAGGATGAAGTGTGAAGGATGAAGGAAGGCACATGAGGCATTAGTTGCGACTCATAAACTATTATTTTGACTCATGACTCGTGATAATTCTTCATCCTTTATCCTTTATCCTTCACACTTAATTTCCTCAACCTTAATGAGCGGAATCTCAATACCTTCACTGAGTGCCTGAGCAGCGGCGGTGTCTTTAAACCCGCTGCCGGTGCAGATGCACACAATCGGCGCGGCAGGGTCAAGTTTGCCATCACGCAGATCACGCATTACTGCGGCTAAACCAATGGCGGCGGCTGGCTCAACAAAAATACCCTCGTGCTGAGCCAACATCTTTTGTGCAGCATACGTCTCGGCATCGGGCACACTCACCGCCCACCCCTGCGAGTTGCGCACAAATTTCAACGCCAAATCGCCATCAGGCGGGGCGGTAAGCTGAATGCCCGAAATGCGGGCATTACAACTGGGGATGGGGCGCACTTCGT
Source organism: Chloroflexota bacterium (assembly GCA_018969115.1). Lineage (GTDB taxonomy): Bacteria > Chloroflexota > Anaerolineae > J036 > Brachytrichaceae > AQU-03. The sequence continues at coordinate 3,936 of JAGWYZ010000236.1, forward strand.
GCCCACCTTGCCAAGCTTGGGTAATGGGGTCACAGCCGAGTGACTGTACACACACCATGCATGGCATATGCCCAATTTGCCCGTGCTGCACCCAATCACCAAACCCCCGCGCAATTGCGCTGAGCAACCCACCGCCACCGGTCGGCACATAAACGGCGCTCGGCGCTTCACCTAGCACTTCGGCAATTTCATAAGCAATGGTTTTCGCGCCCTCCATACCAATAGGGCTAAAACGATGCGCCGTAATTTGCATCAGCCAGCCTTTTTGCTCACATAATTGGCGCACCGCCGCAAACGTGCCACGCTCAATAGCAGGGTCGCGCCCCAACCCTTGCACCGCCACCACACGCGGCCCATGCGCCAAAATTTGAGTGAGCTTGGCACGGGGTGCGGTTTCAAGCGTAAACAACATGCCTGCAATGCCCGCACGTGCGCCATAAGCCGCCAATGCTGCACCAGCGTTGCCACTGGATGTCGCCGCCCAGCCCGTCACCCCCAATTCTTGCATGCGCGTCATGCCAACGGCGGCAATACGGTCTTTATAGCTGCCGGTTGGGTTACTGCCCTCCAATTTAAAATACAATGCCTTTAGACCCAATTGTTGAGCAATATGATGGCTACGCACCAGCGGCGTATTGCCCTCGCCCAAGGTCACGGCGTTTTGTGGCTGCATCACCGGCAGCAAGGCGTGATAACGCCACATGCCACGTTGATTTGGGTCAACAAGGGCGAGCGGTGAATCGACAGGCAAATAAGTTACCAACAAATTGCCACCGCATAACCCACATGCCGAGGCACGCGGGTTTGCTTCAATGGCTTGGCACATTTGGCATTGGAGTTGAAATTTGGGGATGCTCATGGTAGGTTGATCAATTCAAGTTGGTATTTTCGTGCACATGCGCGAAATGGCCATCTTTTTGGCATGGTTGTCAATTTAGTATCTTTTCAAGATGTAAAAATAGATTTTCATCCAAACCGCTATCCCTTCATCCCGTACAAAATGAAGGGATAGTGGTTTGGGCATTATGTCTTTTGGAAATATCCTGAATTTCAACAAAAGCGTTAATATCCATCCGGCCAAAATCATTTATCTACTTGGCTAGGTAAAAACGCCTTTGGTTTGACTATGATCTGAGTATAACAACAGGAGTGTTTAGGATGAGATTGCCCACAAGGGCAGCCTCACCAATGAAGAATTAACATGATCAAACTCATTTTATTTGCAACCGATGGTTCTGCGGCTTCGGGCCATGCCACAGCTTATGTGGCCTCTTTAGCCACAAAATATGATGCAAAAGTGTTGGTCGTTCATGCGTTTCATACTTTGCCCGAACACTTGGGCGAACCAAATTATAGCCAAGCCATGTATCGCACCTTAAAAGAGGCCAGCGATATCAGTGAAAACGCCATAACGACACTAAAGTCGATGGGGGTAAAAGAGATCGAAGCCGAGTATATCGAAGGTTCGCCAGTCGATGTCATCTTAAATACGGTCAATGTGCGCCACCCGGATTTACTCATCCTCGGCTCACGCGGGTTAGGGTCGTGGAAGGGTGCGATTTTAGGCAGCGTAAGTAGCGCCCTCGCCCAGCGTTGTGAATGCCCAGTGTTGGTTGCAAAATAGCCTGAATCGCATAAAAAAAACGCCTCAATTTGTAATTGAGGCGTTTGTAGGCATCCCCTCACCTAACCTCTCCCTAATTAGGGAGAGGAGTAATTTCGCCCGTGCTTACTTATCCCTCTCCCTGTAGGGAGAGGCTAGGTGAGGGCCATTGACTTACCGCCGCCCCAGCCACACCAATGGCAGATACGCCCTCGGCATAGACTGCTGTGGCGTGGCTCTGGGGTCTTCACCGATTAAAATATGCCCCGGCTCAAACTGTGTTGTCAATGACTCACCCTTCGGGTCAGACAACACCAACTCTGCCACCTCCACCACCGACGATAAGTTGGCATCTGCTGCCACCTCGTAATCAATCAGCAAGACCTCACCTTCGCCTGCCGCCAAATCATTGCCACTCAGGTTATAGAGCAAGACCTTCACCTTGGTCTGTGCCGCATCGCTCAGGTCTTCGACCCAGCTCGGCGGCTCAAATGCCGCCGTCCGGCTGCCCTTACGCGCCCCGGTCAGCTTCACGCCATGACTCGCGTCATATCTCAGATCAAGCTGGAGCGCCGCCACCGCGTCGCTGTTCGTCAATGTCACCGTGAGTGTGCCCTTGCTGCCGGGTTGCGCCGCCACTTTGGCGATGTAAAGCGTATTCATGCCCGCTTCAGCATTTGTCTTGGCCTGTACACTGTTATCGGTCTCGACCTTCGCCAACGCCGTCGTTGGCATGCCCAGCACCAGCCGCACTTGGGTAACGAGGTCGAAGATGTTCCATACCCCGTCGCCGTTCAGGTCGGCGCGTTGCCAAAATTCGGTCGGGTAAAGCGCCGTGTTGGGGCGCTGTGGGCTGAGCACCATGTTGCGCAAGATCGTCAAGTCCAGCACATCCACCTTGACATCGCTGTTGATGTCGCCACGCCGCAAGGCGGTGATGGCAAACAGCGGGTTAGGGTTGGCGAAGTTAAACGGGATGGACGACCCAGACGGGCCAGCCAGCACCACATTGCTAAAGTTGAGCGGCAGGCTGATGCCGGCTGTGCCGGTGATGTTGACATCGAAGAGCAGGTCAAGGATCGAGCCTGT
>JAGWYZ010000010.1 GCA_018969115.1 Chloroflexota bacterium
CAAAAGTTCGGTAGGTATCGAGCAGCAAACGGCGTTCAAACTCACGCGGGTCATTGGGGTTGGGCTTGTCTTTGTTAAATTTTTTCAGATAATCGCGCGGGGTCGCCGTTAAACCCAGTTTATAGCCAATAAAATAATCGAATACAGCGCGAGCGTTGCCGCCAATCGAGCGATGGGCTTCATCCGAAATAATCAGGTCGAAATCGGTGGGTGAAAAAAGCTGCTGATATTTGTTGTTAAACAACAGCGATTGCACCGTGCTCACCACAATCTCAGCATGTCGCCAATCGTCTCGGCTTTCTTTGTAAATCACCGTCTTATAATCATTCGCAAGCACCTTTCTAAAAGCTTTTGCGGCTTGCTCCTCAAGTTCAATCCGATCCACCAAAAATAACACCCGCCGCGCATTGCCCGTGCGTAAAAACAGTTTAATAATCGCCGCCGAAGTCAGGGTTTTGCCGGTGCCGGTTGCCATTTCGAGCAAAAACCGATCTTGCCCCTTTGCCACGGCTTGTTGAATGGCGTATATCGCTTTATTTTGATATTGCCGCAAAAAGCGCAAGCCGTTGCGTTTAACAAAATCTGCCCGCTCAGATGTATTTTTCCACGCCGCATCATTGGCATATCCCGGTTGTTGGGTCAATGCCACATAATCATCGCTCACCACTTCGCCGATTAACCGCTTGGGGTTCGGCACGCTTTTCTCATAGCCAGCCACCGAGGTCGGTGTCGGAAAAGCCGTAATAAGATAAGGATTGCCACGTTCAAGATCCCAAAAATAATGCAAGTTGCCATTCGACAAAATAACAAAGCGGCAATTTTGCGATTTGGCATATTTACGGGCTTGCTCTTTGCCAATTAATGGGTTTTTGTCTTCGGCCTTGGCCTCAAGCACAATAAAGGGAAAGCCTTTTTCATTCAGCAGCAAAAAGTCGATATAACCCTTGCTAACTTTCTCAAAGTCTTTGCCAAGCGCATCAATATCTTGTATTCTGAGCGTCACACTGCGCTCAAGTTGAATAGTCGCAGGCAAATTTCCATCGGCAAAAAAGCGCCAGCCAGCCGCTTCAAGCAGCCTATTAATCTTAATCCGCGCGACCGCTTCTTTTATTGCCATCTCAACCTACCCGACGATTTTAGCACCAAGCGCCTCAGTTGAACATGGATGGACAGGATAAACAGGATAAAAAAAGAAAAAAATCCTGCCCATCCTGCCCATCCATGTCACTTTTTACAAAGCGATATTCAACAAAAACGAACAGAACAAAAAAAATCCTGCCCATCCTGCCCATCCATGTCCCTTTTTACAAAGCGACATTCGACAAAAACGAACAGAATAAAAAATATCCTGTCCATCCTGCCCATCCATGTCCCTTTTTACAAAGCGATATTCAACAAAAACGAACAGAACAAAAAAAATCCTGTCCATCCTGTCCATCCATGTTCCTTCTTACAAAACAATATTCAACAAAAACGAACAGAACAAAAAAAATCCTGCCCATCCTGCCCATCCATGTTCCTTCTTACAAAACAATATTCAACCAAAATGAACAGAATAAAAAAAATCCTGCCCATCCTGCCCATCCATGTTCCCTTTTACAAAGCGACATTCGACAAAAACGAACAGAATAAAAAATATCCTGTCCATCCTGCCCATCCATGTCCCTTTTTACAAAGCGACATTCGACAAAAACGAACAGAATAAAAAAAATCCTGCCCATCCTGTCCATCCATGTTCAACCCTTACCCCCCAGCCGCTAAAAAGCGCCCACTACCGCGCTCAGCCAACACCTGCCCCTCAGCGAACACCACCCGCCCCCGTGACACAGTGGCATGAACCTTACCGGCAAACGTGCGATCAAGATACAGCTTATCGATCTCACGCGCCTTACTCACCATCGCGTCAAGGGTCATGGTAAATGACTGACGCGGGTCATACACACACACATCGGCATCAGCCCCAACCGCAACACGCCCCTTTTGTGGCAAATTAAAAATACGCGCTGGGTTGACACACACCAAATCAATGGCCTGCTTGAGCGAAATACGCCCATGCTGCGCCTCGGTCAGCAACGCCGGCAATAGTGTCTGCACCCCGGGCGCCCCCGATGGCGAGCGCCACATATCGCCCCAGCCGCGTTCCTTCTCTTCGACCAAAAAGGTCGAATGATCCGTCGTCACCACCGACAACGACCCATCGGCGATGCCACCCCACAACGCCACCTGATCTGCAGCCGTGCGGATGGGCGGATTCACCTTGCCATAAGGCCCCAAACGCATATAGTCATCTTCGGTAAAAAACAAATAATGCGGACAAGTTTCGGCGGTAATATCCAACCCATCCCGTTGAAAACGCCGCACCACCTCCAAAGCATGTTTACATGTCACATGGGCAATGTGAATGGGCGCACCCACCGCCTCGGCCAAGGTCAAAATACGCGCAATCGCCACCGCTTCTACCACTGGCGGGCGCGATTCCATATGCGCGGCCAAATCCATGCGCCCCGCCGCCCGCAGCGCATTTATCTTCGATTCAAGCATCGAATCGCTTTCGCAATGCACCACCAGCCGCCGCCCAGCCGCCTTGGTCAATTGCAAGGCCTCATACAACTGGTCATCTTCGGTCAAACAAATGCCAATAAATTCATCATTGCGGCCCAAGGGGGCGCGATGCATAAAAATCTTGAAGGCAATCGCCCCCATCTCTGCCATGCCCAACACATCATTGCGAATGAGCGTGCCGGGTGCGCCATACAGCGCCACATCCACAATCGCTTGCTCCTCGATCTTCTTGCGGCGGTTCGCAAACGTCGCAGGCGTGGCGCAACCCGGGTTCGAGATCGGCATCTCAAAAACCGTTGTCACCCCGCCAGCGGCAGCGGCGCGGGTTTCGGTATAAAAATCGCCACGCACATCATGCCCGGGGGTGCGGCAATGCCAATGAATATCAATCGCGCCCGGCAACACCCACATGCCATTGGCATCTAAGGTCTCGGTGGCCTGCGGCAATGCCCCGCGCCCACTCACGTTACAAATACGCCCATCGCGTATCCCCACATCGGCGGCTATAAAATCGCCGTTTTCAGTCACCACACTTCCATTTAAAATTGCAAGGTCTAATTCTGCCATTGGGTAATTATGCTATAGCCGCAGGTGCAATCTCGCGCATTTCGCCCTCAAAGCGTCAATTCCCAATTCTCGCCAATCAAATCAACCCCAAAACTATGGTGTGGCTCAGATTCAACCAGACGATAGCCAGCCGCCACATAAATTGCCCGCGCCGCCATCAATACGCTATTCGTCCACAAGGTAATCTTACGATACCCCGCCTGCCGCGCAAAAACAGTGCATTCATCGACCAAGCGCTTGCCAATACCCAACCCACGGGCGCTCGGCTCAACCAATAACAATCGCAGTTTTGCAACCTCGGCCTCTTTCTTCACCAAAAACACCGAGCCGACCGGCTGCCCATGTCGCTCGGCAATCCAACAACGCTCATACATCGGGTCAAAATGATGAATAAAATCAGCCCCAATGGTCGCCACCAGCGCTTCAAAATGGATATCCCAACCATATTCTTGGTGATATAGCGCCCCATGCCGTGAAATCACCCAACCGATATCGCCCGGGCGATGTGGACGCAACACATAATCGTGATCTATCATGGTTGATGTACTCATGGCATTTTGTTGATATATGTCATTATCTGCTGCACCTTCGCCAACGACACGCGCTGTGTCACTGGGTCAATCACCCCACTATGGCTGTGCAACCCAAATCGCGCCGATGCTTCTGTCGGTAATTGCGCCAACAAGGTCGGTACAGTTGCCGCCGCCACCCCACCTGCAATCACCACCTTAATGCGCCCCTGTGCATAATCAATTAAATCTGCCAGCCACGCCCCACATTCAACCGCATGTTTGCCACTTGCCAGCGCCGCACCACACGTTAATACGCGATCGATGCCTGCTCCAATCAATTGATCAAGCAGGGCATGGGGCTGGGTTTGGATGGGTAATTCATCAAAGGCGCGATGAAAAGTCACCTTTAGCCCTAAGCTTTTGGCATAGGCAGTCAACATTGTTACATGGGGCATGTCAATGGCATATGTGCCACAGGCATACGCCTGCGGGGTTAACAGACCCAATACCACCCCATCAGCGCCAGCATGAGCCGCCACGCCAATTTGCTCGTGCATCAGCGCCACCTCGGTTGGCGAATATACAAAATTACCGGCACGCGGGCGAATCATCACCATTACCCCCCGCCGCTGCCCAAAAGCTGCACGCGCTACGGTGATCATCTCTGGGCTGGGGGTTAAGCCTTGCGCTGCCAAATCGGTGCATAATTCAACCGTTGCTGCGCCACCCATATACGCCGTTTGTACGTCTAAGCGCGTGTTGGTGGCAGTGTTGGCATCAATGCAAATTTCGAGCGGGATCATGAAGTAGAATATTATTAGGTGAGTTAATGATAGCCGTAAAAGGAATTTATTCTAATGGCAAAGTTTTATTAAATATGCCATCCATCATATCGTCGCTGCCACAATATGCAGAAGTAATGGTCATTTTTGATACAAACCTCCTATCAGAATCTTGGCCTACAGAGTCACCAGATGACCCAATCATTGGCATTTTTAGTGGCTCGCCTAATCTGGCAACCGATGCTGAAAATATTCTGACGCATGAATTTTTACCGCAACACTCATGATTGACACATCTCGGCAAGCTGTTGCTGACACAGGGTTCATTGTAGCTCTCACCAATACAAACGATACCGCCCATGTATCAGCTCGGCAAAATTTTATACGCTTCGAACAAATTTTTCTACCCCAAAGCACCTTAACTGAAATTTTATTTTTAATTCGTCGCGATGCTGGGACTGCCACTGTTATTAATTTTCTCGATAGTCTTTATCGTAGCCGCCTCAAACTAACCTGCCTTAATGATCAAGATATTAAACGAACCATACAATTACTAAAGCAATATCAAGATAGTCGCATTGATTTCGTTGATGCGAGCGTCATGGCAATGGCTGAACGTTTAGAGATTCGCAATATCCTAACACTAGACCGCCGCGATTTCAGTTTAGTCCGCCCTGCAAAATGGGATTACTTCGAGCCATATCCCTGATAATCATCCATTAAGGCTTACGCAACACCTTATCATTCGTCAAATAGGCATCAAATACATGTTTTATTTGCAAAAGTTGGCTCATCAATAAACCAGCTTCATCCGAATTCGCCAATTCGGTTTTCAGCCAAATCTTCACTTCACACGTCACTTTGTCGCGATATGGAATCCCAAGGTCAATAATATTCGCTTTACGGGCCGTCATCAAATTTGTCACATCATTTAACAAGCCAGCCCGCTCAACCGCCTCTAATACAATCTCGACTGGCACACTTTCAGACACAGGCGCACCATAAGTCACCTCAATAAAACGCTCTGGGTCACAATTAATCAAATTTTTGCAATCACGACGGTGCACCTTCACCCCTTCGCCACGCGTGGTATAGCCAATCAAGTCATCGCCGGGTTTGGGATTGCAACATGCCGCTGGGGTAGCATAAACATCGTATGTGCCAGCCACACAAAACACATTAGCCGGCGAAGTGGCGGCAGGTTGTGGGCGGCGCCATCGTTGTGGTAATAAATTGGGCACCAAGCCGGGCCGCGCCTCACGCACGCGCTGTCGTCTTTGTTGTTCTTCAATAATGCGCGAGGTGAGGTTATGAATCGAAATCACCCCCCAGCCGACCTTCTCTAAGAAATCATCCATCGATTGCGTGCTAGTCTTAAACAACGCCTGCACATCCTCAATCTTAAGTGCATGTCCAGCGCTGGTGCGTTTAATAGCTTGGTCAACCATTTGTCGCCCACCGGCAATATTTTGAGTGCGCTCTTGCCGCCGAAACCATGTGCGAATTTTGTTTTTGGCGGTCGACGTAACAACCGTGCCTTCCAGCCAGTTACGGCTCGGCACCGCGTCGTTCTTGGTTACAATTTCAATTTGGTCATCACTATTTAACGCATGGTTGATGGGTTTATACACCCCATTCACCCAACCACCACGGCAACGATGGCCTAAATCGGTGTGAATATGATAAGCAAAATCGAGCACTGTCGCGCCTTTCGGCAATTCAATCAAGCGGCCTTTGGGCGTAAAACAGTAAATTTTGTCATCTAGCTCACGGTTGGCCTGTACTGCCGCCGCCGTAAACGAGGCCGCATCATCTTCATTGCTACTCAGCACCTTCAAATCATCGCGCCAAGCATCCAAATATTGCTGATATTGCAGCGTAAGCAGTTCCGATTCTTTATACAGCCAATGGGCGGCCACACCATATTCGGCGGCCTGATGCATGGAACGGGTGCGAATTTGCACCTCAAGTGGGCGGCCATCTTGTACCACTACCGCTGTGTGTAAACTTTGGTAATGATTGTCTTTAGGTTTCGAAATATAGTCGTCAAATTCAGCCCGAATTGGTTTCCATAAGTTATGCACCACATATAGCACCTCATAACAGCGCATTGCACCAATATCCCGGGCACGTTTTTGGCGCTCTTCTTCGCTCAAATTATCAGTCAATACATCTTCAGTACGCAACAAAGCTTCAACGGCATCATCTTGCTGGTCTTCAATAATCACCCGAACCGCGCGCAGATCCATAATCTGGTCAAACACCAGCTTCTTTTTTTGCATTTTACGCCAAATGCTATAGGGCTGCTTGGCCCGCCCAGAGATTTGAATACGGGTAATGCCACGTTCAGCCAATGCTTGTGTCAGCTTGGCAATTTGCTGTTTTACACTCTGATTACGCTCATCGGCCCCTTCCTCGAGCCGTTGCATCAAATCGAGCCAGACATCTGACTCGGCATAACGAAACCCCAATTCTTCAAGCTGCTGTTTCCATTCCCACATCCCCAAACGATTCGCCAATGGGGCATAAATTTCAAGCGTTTCACGGCCAATTTTCTTGCGTTTCTCAGGGGCCATCGCCTCAAGCGTTTGCATATTATGCAAACGATCGGCCAGCTTAATCAACACCACCCGCACATCACTAGCAATACCCAAAAACATCTTGCGTAGCGATTCAGCCTCGCGGTTGGTGCGATATAAAAACGCCTCTTCACGCTCTTCTTTTTTGGTCGCCACATGATTGCTATGTGTATGTCCACTGCCATTCAACACCAAAGCTGCAGCTGCCTGATCTTTCTGCAAATCTTTTGCCAACGCCTCACGTCGGCTAATCTTAGTCACAGAATCGACTAAATTAGCAACTTCGGCCCCAAAGCCCTGCTTAATCTCTTGAATAGTGACAGACGTATCTTCGGCCACATCATGCAATAAGGCCGCAGCAATGGTTGCGGCATCTAAGCGCATACAGGCCAACGTGCGGGCTACGGCAAATGGGTGCGTAATATACGGTTCGCCAGATTTTCGGCGTTGGCCTTCGTGGGCGCTAAAAGCTACTGCATAAGCCTGCGCAATCAGATCCCGCCCGCTCTCATCAGTTCGGGTGGCATAAAGGGCCAATAATTCATCAATACTTGCAACTTGGCAAGTGTAAGGATCATCGAGCATAGCAACAACCTGTTTGAACGACGATGAAATAACAATGTAAATTTACACAGGCTAAAATTATACGCACATTAGCGTGATCTTGACAATATTGGCAAATTAAAAATCCATATGGCAAAACCTAGCATCCTCAGCAAACTCAACATAGGCACATGGCGTGAAAACGCTTGGCTTATTCTGGGCTGCGTCTTCCAAGCCCTTTCGGTAGCCGTTTTCCTTGGCCCAGCCGATATTGCCTCTGGCGGGGCATCTGGCCTCGCTATCATCTTAGCACGGCAATTCCCTATTCCCATCTCAATTGGGCTACTCACCTTCATCATCAACTTGCCATTATTTTGGCTAGGGGCACATTATATGGGGGGATGGGGCTTTTTGCTACGCACGATCATCACCGTCATCTTATATACCAGCCTAACCGCCTTTTTTGAAAATACCGCGCTAAAACCCCTCACCCAAGACCTTATGCTCAACACCCTATTTGGGGCGGTTGTGGGGGGGATTGGCGGCGGCATCGTGTTTTATGCGCGGGCCACTACCGGTGGCACCGATATTTTGGCGCTCTTGCTCACCCGATGGCGTGGGCTACCGCTCAGTCAAGGCTATCTTATTTCCGACGTACTGGTCATTGGTTTGGCTGGATTGGTCTTTGGCTGGGAGAAAGCCCTCTACGCCGTTATCGCGCTCTATGTGGGGGGTGTAACCGCCGAAGCCGTGTCTGAGGGCGTACATGTGAGCCGCACCGCGCTCATCATTTCAGAACAACCTGAAAATGTCGCACAAGCCATCTTAAGCCAAATGGGACGCGGCCTCACCCGCTGGAGTGGTGTCGGTGGCTTTACAGGTCAAGATCGCCCCATTCTATTTGTTGTCATTAGCCGCGCCGAAACCGCCATGCTTAAACATATTGTCGCCACTACAGACCCCTCAGCCTTTGTTGTCATCAGTCATGCCCAAGAGGTTTATGGCGAGGGCTTTCGCAAATTTGAATGATAACGAGACAAAGCAGATTCCAAGTCGATAAAAGGTTTCACCGATGTCACTCTCTCTTCCTAAAGTCATGCTTGGGGAAGAGAGAGTGACATCGGCCATTCATCTTTTAGGAATTGTTCATAAGTCTCGGAGGTCTTGCAAACCTCTAAGACTTATGCTGATACCGTTTTGACCACAGGCGTGCGGCTATTCCACAATGCAAACAATGGCAATGACACGATACAAATGCCTACCGCCCCAACCCAAATAAAATCAAACGAAGCCAATAATAAACCACTGCTCAAACTGCCCACGCCCGATGCCAAATTTACAAACAGATCGCTGGCCCCTTGCGATTTTGCCCGCTCGGCTGGGGTGAGTACATTCGTCAACATCGTCGAGCCAGAGACATAACACATACTCCAGCCCAACCCAACCAAAAACTCCGACCACATAATCCAAGGTGTATTTAAAAACAATGGCGTAAAAATACAACCCAATGCCAATGTCGCCAACCCAACATAAATCATCGTGCGGCGGCCAAATTTATCAACCAGCCGACCCACCACTGGCGATAACGCAAACATACCCAACACATGCGCCGTAATAACAATCCCAACATCAGCCTCATGTCCATGATTTTTCATATGCAAGCCAATCACTGCCATCATCAATGCCATTGCCGCTTGCGCACAAGCCAACGTCACCATTGCGGCCCGTGCAACTGGATGATGTAAAACCGGCGCACCTTTTACATTCAACGCAGAGGCCTTGTCCTCATCCGTGCGTTGCAGTGTTGCCCCAGCCCTTTGGGCCAAGCCCTTAAAATCAACATCGTTCAGCAAAATTGCAATAATAATACCGGCTATAGCAGCCAAAAATGCAGTCATTAACGGCGCACCGGCGTCGGGCATTAAGCCAAAATATTGATTAACGAATCGCCCAGACGGGCCAGCCAACACTGGGCCAATGACCGCCCCCACTGTTCCTCCCCACACTACGCGGCTCACGGCGCTCGCTCGGCGGTTAGGTGGATTGATTTCAGCAGCGGCATAACGACCTTGATCTAAAGCACCACGCCCCATGCCTAAAAGCACCATGCCACAAAAAAATACCGACAGTGCACTTAACAACACCCCGCCTGCGGACACTAAACCACCGATCATAGCAAAGGCGCTGCCGATCAGCAAGGCATTGCAGCGGCCAATTCGCCCGATCAAACGCCCGCTTACATAAGACGAGATTGCCGCCCCCAATAAAATCAATGCTTGCGGAACTCCGCCCATCCGATCCGTGCCACTTAACCGCGAAGCAATAATCGCATTAAGAGTACTCAGGCTTAAAAAGCCCATCGAAGAAACACTTTGAGATAAAGCCAAAGCGGTACCCGCCCGACGAATAGCTGTTTGATCTGATTGCATAATGTTAAGACTATACCGCAAAATAAATATTCGCCGAAGTCATAGTGACTTCGGCATACATAAACAAATACAAACAAGTTCGCCGATTTCACGATGTCTTTCTTAATGTAACATTATTAAGATATCGTGCGAAAAATAAAAAAAGCACTGTTAACAGTGCTTTTTTTATTTTCAAAATAATTACTTAAGCTATTGCGGCTTTTGCAGCAGGCTTAGCATCGACACGACGTTCTTTCAAACGGGCCGACTTACCTTGTAGATCGCGGAAATAATACAACTGCGCACGACGCACCTTCGCATGTCGCAATACTTCTACCCGCTCAATACGCGGTGAGAACAACAAATAAGTACGCTCAACCCCCACGTTATTGGTCGCAATACGACGCACTGTAAAGTTTGCATTTGCACCACCACGGCGCAGACGAATGATTGTGCCTTGAAAAACTTGGATGCGTTCCTTGTCACCTTCAACAATCCGCTGATGCACACGTACCGTATCCCCAGAACTAAGTTGGGGGATCTTGTCATTCTTAATTAAGCTCTTTTCGAGCGATTCGACGAGATTCATCGTTATTTCTCCATTTAGCAATTTGATAACAAGCAATAGCGCAAAAAAGATACCACACCATTTGCCGATCCTCAAATTACAGATCGGTTTAGCGCTTGGTATAAGTTGGGGCCTTGCGTGCACGCTTGAGACCCGGCTTCTTGCGTTCCTTTTCGCGTGGGTCACGAGTTAAGAAACCAGCAGTCTTGAGCGAAGCGCGATATTCGGCATCAACCAACAAGAGGGCACGAGCCACTGCCAAACGTGATGCAATCGCTTGACCAGTAATGCCACCCCCGCCGACATGTACACTGACATTAAAACGTGCACTTGCGCCTGTCATCACCAATGGCGCAGAAACTGCAGCCACATCTTCGGTGCGGCTAAAATAAGTCGTGGCATCCTTATCATTAATAAGCACTTTGCCACTCCCGCCTGCATAAAGCCGTGCGCGTGCTGTTGAGGTCTTACGGCGACCTACACCTTCTACAAATTGAACTACGTCTGACATATTGCTGCAAATAAATTGTTTAGTGAACGATCACATCTCACAACCGCCCAACCATCCAACCACTAAATTGTCATCTCCTGAGGATTTTGTGACACATGAGGATGATCACTGCCACCATACACTTTGAGTTTTGTAATCATGCGTCGCCCCAAGCGATTATGCGGGATCATGCCCCACACCGCTGCACGAATGATCTTGTCGACCTTGCCTTGTCCAAGCAAATTACCCAACGATTCCACTTTCAAACCACCGCCTGTATAGGTTGAGTGGCGATAATATTTCTTATCGTCCAAGCGATTACCGGTCACTTTGACCTTCGAGGCATTGACCACCACAACAAAATCGCCACAATCAACATTAGGCGTATAGGTTGCCTTATGCTTGCCAATAATAACCTTAGCAATTTTCGACGACAAGCGGCCGAGCGTCTGCCCATCAGCATTGACGACATACCAATTTTTCTTGATATCAGCCGCTGAAGCGGCGTATGTCTTATTTGTCACCATCGTTCTTACCTTCTCTCTAATAACTAACGTTCACCAAACATAACCCACAAGCAGGCGCCACCCCTTTTATAAGATCAGGATTACGCGCTTCAAGCATGCGATCTATATCTTCGACAGAATTTCTGTCACTTCCAATGCGAACTAATGTGCCAACAATGCGGCGCACCATGCGAAACAAAAAGGCATTCGCCTCTATCGTAAATCGTAATTCGTACAATGATACTTCTTGCCAATTCGCTCGAATGATTCGTCTAACCGTCGATTCACCCACAGTTGGAGAACCAAAAGCCCTAAAATCATGCTCTCCAATCAAACGTTCAGCAGCAATATTCATGTTATCAACATTTAAAACCCACGGCAGTTGCCACGCATAATACCTCATTAAAGGATGCCGAACCAAATCCATCCTCAAAGTATATTCATAGGTGCGGCTAACGGCACTAAAACGTGGATGAAACTTTTCATCACAAATTTCAATTGACCGTATTACCACATCATCAGGCAAATTTGCATTTAATGCGCATTGCAATCGATCTAATGGATGTACCCAATCAACCTCAAAAGCAATAACTTGCCCACTGGCATGAACACCCGTGTCGGTTCTGCCAGCACCAATAATACCAACCGACTTGCCACATATCTGTAGCAGTGCAGCCTCGACCTCGCCCTGAACTGTTCTAACACTCGCCTGACGCTGAAACCCAAAATAATGAGTTCCATCATAGGCGAGTGTGGCACGAATCTTCATAGAGATTAAAGAGTTGGTATTCAAGTCTATAAACCCACATACCGCCTCTAAAAACCTCTCACAAAACTAAACCCACTCAATCAGTGCCATTGGGGCGTTATCGCCCTTACGTGGCCCTAATTTTGAAATGCGTGTATACCCACCTTTGCGGTCCGTATAACGAGGTGCCAAATCTTGAAACACCTTACGTACTGTATCCACACCACCATTCACCTGCCCAGCCACCAAACGGCGAGCTGCAACCTGTGTCCCAGTGTCCGCATCTACGGCTTTCTTTGCAATTGTAATAAGCTTTTCGGCTTGATTTTGAATGGCCTTACACTTCGTTTCGGTCGTTTGAATACGCCCATGCATGACCAAATCAGTCACCAAGCTACGGCGTAAAGACGTGCGCTGTGCCGACGAGCGCCCCAAGTGATACCCAGCTATTCGATGTCTCATGATTAAGCAACTTCCTCTTCGCTCACGGGTTCTTCGCCTTGAATCAGATTCCGTGCACGTAATTTTTCTCTCAATTCCACCATTGACTTCTCACCAAAGTTACGCAAGTTTGTCAATGAACCACCATGCTTCTCCATCATCTCCATCAAATCACCAATCGTTGAAATTCCTGTACGCTTCAACGAGTTATATACCCGTACGCTTAAATCAAGTTCTTCAATTGGTTTATTGCGTGATTCGTGTTGAATGGGTGGCAACTGAACCCCCATACCGGGCGCAGATTCAACAGGCATAACAATCCCAGCGACCAATTTCAAATGCGTCACCAGTAACTGTGCGGCATAACCCAGCGCTTCATTTGGCCGAATGCTGCCATCCGTCCAAATTTCAAGCACTAAACGGTCATAATTGGTCATTTGACCAACCCGTGCAGCCTCGACTTCAAAATTCACGCGACGAACTGGGCTATAAATTGCATCTACTGGCAATTCGCCAATAGGCAAGCGTGCGTGCTGTTCAGCAGGCGAATACCCACGCCCAGTGTCTACCTGAAACTCAATATCCAACCGTGCTTTTGCTGAATCTGTCGTAAACAAGTAAAGATCACGGTTAATAATCTCAATTTCCGGTGGTGTCTGAATATCACCAGCAGTAACCACGCCTTCGCCGCGCACTTCCAAGCGCATTCGAGCAGGCATATCACCCTGCATCCGCAAACGAATTTGCTTCACATTCAACATCAATTGCGTTACATCCTCTTTGACATTGGGGATATCAGCAAATTCATGATGCACATCAGTGATGCGCATTGAAATAATGGCAGCACCTTCAAGTGAACTATGAAGCACACGTCGTAACGAATTACCAAGCGTTACGCCATACCCCTGCTCCATCGGCCCAATCGTAAAACGGCCATAGTCGCGAGTTAGGATGGTGCTTTCAACTTTAGGAAATACAAATGCTTGTGACAACTTGCCCCCACACCTTCAATTTCCCTATTTAACACAAGTATATAAACCAACAATAAAAGTTTATATTGTGCAAATCAAGAAATTGAAGACTAGAAATTAGCGCGAGTAGTATTCCACTACGAGCTGTTCCTTAACAAGGACTTCGATTTCATCACGCTTTGGCAAAACGCGAACCTCAGTCACCAACCCATTGCGATCAGCCATTAACCACTGTGGGGTTGTTGGCGATTCTTTGTCAGCAGTCAGTCGGGTCCAATATTCCAACTTGCGGCTAGATTCACGCACCGAAATCTTATCACCCGGCTTTACCAAGTAAGATGGGATATTCATCGGATGACCATTCACATTAAAGTGGGCATGGGTCACTAACTGACGAGCACCTGCTCGTGACGCTGAAAAACCAGCACGATAAATCACATTATCCAAACGACGCTCTAGCAAAACAAGCAATTCGGCACCGGTCACACCACGTGATCGGGTTGCTTCACGGAAATAACGGCGGAATTGGGTCTCAAGCACACCATAGATGCGACGCACTTTTTGCTTTTCACGTAATTGAATAGAATAGTCACTGGGTTTTGTCCGTTTCCCTTTCAAATTTGGGCCATGTTGACCAGGCACAGTCCCACGCTTATTCATAGCACACTTGCTAGACAAGCAACGCGAGCCTTTCAAAAATAATTTATCGCCCTCGCGGCGGCACAATCTACAAACAGGTTCAATATGTCGAGCCATTTCTTATTTTTAGATTTTTGAGTTTAAATTTTAGATTTATAACACGCAATTAGCCTATAAAACCAAAATCTAAAATCATAAATTCCTCTAGACGCGGCGCTTCTTTGGTGGGCGGCATCCATTATGAGGGACTGGGGTAATATCCGTAATTGACTTAACGCGCAAACCTGATCCCTGTAGCGCACGCACAGCAGACTCACGCCCCGGTCCCGGGCCTTTCACCAACACTTCCACTTCCTGCATACCATTGTCCACTGCCGAGCGATATGCATTTTGTGCGGCAATACGGGCGGCAAATGGCGTACTCTTACGGTTACCACGAAACCCCGCTGATCCCGAGCTATTCCAACAAATCGTACCACCCACTTTATCGGTTATTGTAATAATCGTATTATTGAATGTAGCAGAAATATGGACTTGTCCATATGCCACATTTTTCTTTGCGCGCCGTGGGTTGGTTTGTCGGCGCACTACTCGTTGCTTTTTCTGTTCAGCCATAATTAGATTTACGATTTACGATTTAACGATTTACGATTTAACTGTAAAAATACAATCACAAATCGTAAACCATAAATCGCAAATTTAAGATTACTTCTTCTTTGCACCCTTACGGCGACCACGACCGGCGACCGTCTTCTTAATACCCTTACGAGTTCGTGCATTGGTGCGCGAGCGTTGGCCACGTGTGGGCAGGTTGCGCTTGTGGCGCAGCCCTCGATACGAGCCAATTTCAATGAGGCGCTTAATATTTAATTGCACTTCACGGCGCAAATCACCTTCTACACGATATTCTTTTTCAATAATCTCGCGTAGCTGGGCTACCTCTACTTCGGTCAAATCTTTAATACGAGTCGCGGGACTAATTTTAGTGCGAGCCAGAATTACTTGTGCGTTTTGTCGACCCACCCCATAAAGGTAGGTTAAACCGATATCAACGCGCTTCTGTCGCGGCAAGTCAACGCCTGCAATACGTGCCATCTATCTCTTCTCCTAAATACTCTCTAGAAACCAAGTTTTTATGAACTAAAGAATCGGCTCCTGTTTGTTCTAGCCCTGTCGCTGTTTATGCTTGGGGTTTTCGCAAATAACGAAAATTTTTCCTTGGCGCTTTACCACTTTGCACTTTGGGCAGCGCTTTTTTACCGATGCTGAAACTTTCATATCAAACCTCTATCAACGCGTAATTTTACGCGCAAAAAACCGACTCACCTACCGGCGAGCCGGACTATCTCAACTTAAAATTGTTAACACTTCTGGCTCACCATCCGTGATCGCCACCGTGTGCTCAAAATGGGCGCTAAGTTTACCATCTTTTGTCGCAACTGTCCAGAGGTCTTTCTTAACTTTTGTTCCGGCAACCCCTTGATTGATCATAGGTTCCACCGCAATGGTCAAACCCGGACGTAACATAAAGCCATGGTCCTCTTCACCCGTATTCATTAAACTAAAGCCTTCATGTAGCTTACGCCCGACACCATGACTGCTGTATTCTTCAACCACACTATAACCACGACCATGCGCAACCCGTTGAATTGCTGCACCAATATCTCCGAAGCGATTTCCTTTACGCATGACAGCAATCGCACTCTTCAAGCATTCCTGCGTCGTTGACATCAATTCTTGGGCATATCGGTTTACTCGCCCTACCGGAAAGGTGGTGGCAGAGTCGGCATGGTAGCCCTTATAACAAGCTCCAACATCTATTTTGACAATATCACCCTCTTTTAACCGCCGCGTGGTAGGAATACCATGCACAATCTCATCATTTACCGAAGCACAGATTGTTCCTGGAAAGGGTGGCTGCCCTGCTGTTTTATCAGGGATATAACCTTTAAATGATGAAACTGCACCATGTTTTGCAATAATATCGGCAGCAATTTGGTCTAGATCTAAAGTGGTAACACCCGGTTTTACATGATGCCCAATTTCGGCTAAAACCGTCGCAACAATATGACCTGCTTGCCGCATCAAAGCTAATTCTGGGAGCGATTTTAGAACTATCATGCCCTATACCTTCGCAATCGCTGCTAACAATGCCACTGTTACTTGGTCAACAGTTTGTTCGCCATCAATTTGGCGCAACAACCCTCGGTCTGAATAATATGAAATCAATGGAGACGTATTCTTTTCAAATACTTTGACCCGTTCCGTCACCGTTGCTGGCTCGTCGTCTGGACGGCGATATAGGGTTCCTAAACAATCACTTTTCTTGCATACCTTGGCATCATTTGGTCCTAAACTGTAAACAGAACCACAGGTATTGCATGTCCAACGATTGCTCAACCGTTCAACCAACAACTCAGACCGTACGTGCAAATAAGGCACAACTGTGATTGCTTGCCCAATGTTTTTGAGCATTTCATCTAATGCAAGAGCTTGGGGCTGTGTTCGCGGAAACCCATCTAAAATAAAGCCCGTTTGACAATCAGGCTTGCTCAAGCGATCTTGCACAATTTGAATTGTAAGTTCATCAGGGACGAGTGCGCCGCTATCCATTATTGCGGCAACACGCCGGCCTAACTCGCTATCGCTCTTACGAATCGCACGAAACATATCACCACTAGAGATATGTGGAATATGAAACTGCTGAACAAGAACAGCTGCTTGGGTACCTTTGCCTGCGCCCGGTGCCCCTAACATAACAATACTGTTTTTCATTGCATTACGCCCCAATAACCCAAGATCAAAAATTAACGAATAAAACCTTCGTACCGTCGCATCATTAATTGTGCTTCAAGCTGACGCATGGTATCGAGCACAACACCAACCAAAATAAGCAAACCAGCACCATCGATCAAACGTGCACCACCTGTTGCCCCTAAGGGCGTCAAGAATTGCAAATTGGTAACGTAGGCGATACCATCAATAATATACGGCAGAATTGCCAACGTAGCTAAAAATAAAGCCCCCACAATGGTTAAACGACGCATTACCTTGGTGATAAACGTATCAGTTGTTTTTCCGGGACGGATACCCGGAATAAAACCACCTTGTTTTTGTAGGTTTTCAGCAAGGCTTTGTTGTTGCATTACAACATCGGTATAAAAATAGGTAAATCCGATTACAAGCACAAATAACATAATTGGATAGAAAACCTGCACAAAGCTAGTTCTACCGCCAATTCGTCCGCCCGTAAAAATCTGAATCACGCTTTGAGCAAAATTTTGAACACCAGCATCCGTGCTATTCGCAAAAAAGCCTGCAATCACTGCTGGAAATGTCAGCAAGGCTTGGGCAAAAATCAACGGGATCATACCGGTCGAATTTACCTTGAGGGGGATATGTGTCCCTTGCCCCCCCATCACACGGCGGCCCCGGACACGCTTCCCATATTGCACATTAATTCGACGCTCTGCTTCTTGAATAATAACAATGGCAATGATCATGCCGATGAGAAACAAAGCAAATGAAATGAACGTTGCAACTCCGGATGCAGTATCTGTCGCAGTTCCAAAGATTGAGGCAACACCAAATGGCAAACGCGAAACAATCCCTCCAAAAATGATCATTGATAAACCTTGACCAATACCACGCTCAGTAATTAATTCGCCAAGCCAAATTGCAAACAGAGTACCAGCCGTCATTGTCAAAATGGTGACAATTGTAGGCAAGATAAAAGCAGGATCGGTTAAACCCCAGTTAGGCAATACCCGTCCCAATTGACCACTACTGACACTTTGTCCAATGCTTTCAAAAATATTTACTTGACCAATTGCATTCAGCATCGCCATTGGCACGGTAAAGATGTAAGTCAATCGGTTAATTTTGCGCCGGCCCTGTTCCCCTTCTTTTGCCATTTCTGTCAAACGAGGAATCACAGGTATCATCAATTGGATGATTAATTGTGCTGTCACATAAGGATATACCCCCATTGACAATACAGAAAAGTTATAAACCGAACCGCCTGATAGCAAGCTCAGCAAACCTACAAGGTTTCCTAATGCACCGGCTGACCCAGCATTAATATTTTCTTGAATCTGGCGCAATAGTTCTACGTTCACACCCGGTACCGGAATATGCGAAACTAACCGATATATTGCCAGAATGAACACCGTGAACAAGATTCTGCCACGAAGTTCTGGGAGAAATAGCGCATTGCGCAGAGCTTCTAACATATTTAAAATTGAGAATTGAGAATAATATTGAAATGTGAGTGACGATAAATATCCTCAATTCTCAACTCTGATACAAATTATCGAACGCGATAACCGCCGCGCTTTACTTCTAACTTGGTAACAGTCCCACCTGCTTGTTCAATTTTCTCTTTGGCGGTTGCCGAAAATTTATGAGCAGTTACTTTTAATGCCAAAGCAATATCGCCATCACCTAAAATTGCAATATGTGAATCGCTATTATGGGTCAGTCCCATTGCTACCAATGCTTCTGGGGTTACCTCAGCATTAGCCTCAAATCGTTCAGCTAGGGTGCTAACATTAATCGGTGTATATACAATTTTGTATGGATTAGAAAAATTTACACCGCGTGCAAATGGTAATTTTCGAACCAAGGGCATTTGACCACCTTCGAAATAACCATTTTTTACGCCACCAGAACGTGAGGCTTGCCCCTTCTGACCCTTACCAGCCGTCTTACCTTGACCAGCCGAGGGACCTTGACCTTTGCGCTTCTTGCGCTTACGTGAGCCTGCTGCAGGCTGAATTTCATGTAATTTCATGTTGTAACTCGCTTTCGCTGACGCTACAACCAAAATATCGAATTGAAAATGCACCGTAATAAATTACACACACTCCCAATTCGTCATCTTGCGTTGTGCTTCTAATTTGAAATTTGAACCAAATGTTTAACCGCATTCACCATGCCGCGGATTTGTGGCACATCTGGGCGCTCAATAACTTGACCAAGTTTTGAAAAACCAAGCGCCTTTAAGGTTCGCTTTTGGCGAACATCATAACTAATTGCACTCTTGACCCATTTAATTGTCAATTTTTTTTCGCTAGTCATATCGCTCATTGCTTAAGCCTCTCCCACTGGTTTTGGAAATGGGCGCAAAGCATCCACTTCTTTACCACGCCGCTTAGCTTCTTCGTCCAAATTCTTTAATTGCATTAAAGCATCAAACGTTGCATAAGTTGCATTCATCTTGCTGCCAGAGCCAAGAGACTTTGTCAACACATTTTGCACACCTGCCGCTACCAAGACAGCACGCACACCACCACCAGCAATGACACCAGTACCGGGAGATGCTGGTTTTAATAATACCTTGGCCCCACCATACTTCATAATCACTTCATGTGGAATAGTGTGATCAAGTAAGTGAACTTGTTTCATACTTGTGCGTGCGCTATCTGTTGCTTTACGAATGGCATCTTGGACAGCACGGGCACGGCCTAAACCGATACCAATCTTGCCTTTACCATCGCCAACAACAATCAAAGCTCGAAATGCAAAACGTCGGCCACCTTTGATTACTTTTGCAACACGCGTAATATCGACAATCTTCTGCTCAAAATCATCCACTGGGCGTTCTTGGCGTGGTCCCCCACGCCCTTCATTGCCCATATTTGCAGCAGGATTGGCAGCATTTGCGTTACCGCGACCGCTACCTGGGCCACCACGCCCACCACCGGGGCCGCGATTTCCACCGCCAGCGCTGCGGTTTCCACCGCCAGAACTGCGATTTCCACCGCCAGAACTGCGATTTCCACCACCGGGGCCACCAGCACTGGGGCCGCTACGTCGAATCGGATTTGGTCTTGCGTCTGCCATAGTTAGAACTCCAATCCACCTTCGCGAGCGCCATCTGCGACGGCCTTAACACGACCATGATAGCGATACCCCGCGCGATCAAATACAACTTTTTTAATACTCTTTTCTTGTGCGCGTTTGGCAATTAATTTACCTACTTCACGCGCTGCATCTGTTTTTTTAAAGTTCGCATTCTTGATCTCCGCATCTAATGATGAAGCGGCAGCTAGTGTATGACCAACACTATCATCAATCAACTGGGCATACGTGCCAGTCAAGCTGCGAAACACATTCAGACGTGGGCGACTTGGCATACCTGCCAAGTTTGACCGCACACGTCGGCGGCGGCGTTCTCGCGCCTCAGTTCGTTGCTGTGACATCTCTGAATTCTTGAGTTTAGATTTTAGATTTTGGGCCACTTATCATAAGTAACCCGAAATCTAAAATTATTTGGCGCCTTTACCCGTCTTGCCAGACTTACCAGCCTTACGACGAATGACCTCGCCCTGATACTTAATTCCCTTGCCTTTATAGGGCTCAGGGGGACGGACCTTACGGATCCGAGCTGCAGTTTCACCCACTACTTCCTTATCCACACCACTCACTGTAATAGTACGTGTCTTAGGATCAGTTCCGAGTGTAATCCCACTTGGAGGCGGGAAATCTACAACGTGTGAAAAACCCACATGCAATATTAAATTTTTACCAGACATCTCGGCGCGGTATCCCACACTTTCAGCTGTAATTTCTAATACACGGGTAAAACCGGTTGAGACACCTACGATCATATTGTTTAACAAGGCACGAGATAAACCGTGCAAAGCACGGGTATCGCGTTCCTCATTTTCACGCGCAACCGTGATATTTCCGGCCTCATTCTTCACAGTCATACGAGGATCAAATCGGCGACGAAGCTCGCCTTTGGGTCCCTTTACGGTGACCAATGATCCATCTAATTTAATATCAACCCCCTTCGGGAGGCTGATGGGTTGTTTTCCAATTCGTGACATCTTGCGATTTGCGATTGACTATTAATGATTAATACCAATAAGCAACCTAGTTTATAGGAGGCTCATGATGGTCCAACCACTAACTGACATAACAGAGCACTTCGCCACCAACACCCAACCGCTTTGCTTGTTTGCCCGTAATTACCCCTTTTGGGGTGGACATAATAGCGATGCCGATACCGCTCAATACACGCGGAATCTCATCTCTACCGCAATAGACGCGGCGGCCTGGTTTGCTAATGCGCTTCAGATCTGAAATTGCTGCGGTACGCTCACGACGCTCGCCCGAATAGCGCAAAGTCAAATTAAGCATCTTAGCAGCTCCCACCTCGACGATCGCATAATCATCGAGATATCCCTCATCTTTCAAAATTTCTGCGACGCGTGCGGTCATCTTCGACGCATATACTGGCACCGTTCCATGACCGACTGCTACCGCATTACGGATACGCGTAAGCATATCACCTAATGTGTCAGTAACCATTTATTCTCCTACCAAGATGCTTTGCGCACACCCGGGATTTCTCCTTTCAAAGCCAATTCACGAAATGTAATGCGTGATAAACCAAATTTACGCATGTAACCACGCGCACGTCCAGTCACAGCACAACGATTTCGTACCCGCACACGATATTTGCGGTTGGCTTCACGATAAAACATTGCAGTTCGCGGTCTTTTTTCAGCCATTTCTCTCCAATCTTGTGATCTTGTGATGTTGCAATTTTTACTCACCCAATCGCGATATCACAAAATCTAAAATGTTTAGTTTTGTCCGGGCTTTGCAAACGGCATCCCAAAATGTTTTAGCAATGCACGTCCTTCATCATCGGTATTTGCCGTAGTCACAATTGTCAACTCAAGACCACGAAGTTTATCGACTTTATCGTATTCGATCTCTGGGAAAATCAATTGTTCACGCACACCAAGTGTGTAATTGCCGCGGCCATCAAAACAATCGGCTGGCACACCGCGAAAATCGCGCACACGTGGCAGTGCAAGGTTAACTAATCGATCCAGAAAGTCATACATACGTGAACCACGTAATGTTACAGTAACCCCAACTGGGCGGTTTTCACGCAATTTAAAGTTAGCAATCGCTTTCTTCGCCTTGGTGATTACAGGTTTCTGGCCCACAATCGCTGTCAAATCTTTTAATGCTGCATCAGCAGCTTTTGGATTGTCTGCGGTCTCGCGTCCGACACCAATATTTACAACGATCTTCGAAATTTTCGGCACCTGCATGTGGTTTTTATAACCAAATTCTTTAATTAATGCAGGTCTAACTTCGTTAAGGTATTTCTCGCGTATATTTGCCATGTTAACCGATCACCTCATCATGCTTATTCGAGAAACGCTTCTTGCTATCGCCTTCAAAACGATAATTTACACGGGTAGGTTTGCCAGATGGTGTCACCAATATTGCGTTAGAAACATCAATAGGCACTTCCACCTCAATAATACCCGTTTGTTGTGACCGAAGATTGCGTTGTGACTTCTTCTGGTTTTTCTTCATGACGTTCACCCCACGCACAACGATCTTACCACTCTTGGGCATCGCACGAATGACTTCGCCTTGACGACCACGATCATTGCCGCTGAGGATTTGAACGGTATCTCCCTTCTTAATCTTCATCGTAATTTCTCGTTTAGAGAACCTCCGGTGCGAGCGAGACAATCTTCATATAACCCTTATCTCGCAATTCGCGTGCAACTGGCCCAAAAATGCGTGACCCCTTTGGATTTGTCTCATCATCGGCCAAAATTACCGCTGCATTATCATCAAAACGAATATATGAGCCATCTGGACGGCGATATTCTTTTGATACTCGAACAATAACGGCTTTAACAACTGAATGAGCCTTTACATCACCTGTTGGCGAGGCTTTCTTCACGGTTGCTACAATCGTATCGCCAATCGTCGCATAACGACGACGTGTGCTGCCGCGCACTTGAATGCACAACAACTCTTTTGCCCCCGTATTATCGGCGACTACTAGTCTGCTTTCCTGCTGAATCATTTCTTACCCCGCCTTACGGACAATCTGTTCCAGCATCCAGCGCTTTGTGCGGCTGAGTGGGCGTGACTCAACCATTTGCACCATATCGCCGGGCTTGGCTTCATTATTTGCATCGTGACAAGCATAATTCTTGCTGCGCCGCAATACTTTACGATACAACGGGTGGCGAATGCTTCGCTCTACCCGTACTATGACAGTCTTTTCCATCTTGTCGCTGACGACTGTCCCAATGAGTCGTCGTCGTCGTTCCATGCTCATTGCTATTACTCCGCTTTCGTCATCTGGGCTGCCAATTCACGTTGGCGTTGCACAGTCTTGATTCGCGCGATAACCTTCCGAACGCGCGTAACACTATTAGTATCGGTTAACTGATTTTGTGCGCGTTGAAATCGCAGGTTAAACAGTTCACGATACGACTCATCTAATTTAGCCGCTAATTCGGCCGCAGACATATTGACAATTTCTTGTGGTTGTACTCCCTTTGCCATGACTTTACTCCTGCTTCCCAATGACCTGCGTCTTCATCGGCAGTTTATATGCCGCTTGACTCAGAGCCACTTTAGCAATATCTGCTGGCACACCCGATACTTCAAACATAACACGTCCGGGCTTTACAACCGCAACCCAATGATCAACACTACCCTTACCAGAACCCATGCGGGTTTCGGCAGGCTTAGCTGTAATTGGCTTGTCTGGGAAAATGCGAATCCAC
Organism: Chloroflexota bacterium; assembly: GCA_018969115.1. Taxonomy (GTDB): domain Bacteria; phylum Chloroflexota; class Anaerolineae; order J036; family Brachytrichaceae; genus AQU-03. The sequence goes on from JAGWYZ010000010.1 coordinate 23,880, forward strand.
ATCTTACCGCGACGTTTCATCTCACGCACAATCACGCGACGAACCGCCTCGATTTGTCGGGCCGTAACCCAAGCTGGCTCTATGGCTTGCAAACCAAAATCACCAATTTCTATCTCAACGTTGCCTTTCGCCATGCCAGTACGACGTCCGCGCTGTTGTTTACGATACTTTACTCTCTTTGGCATCAACATGATGTCAACCTCTCTTAAATTTTAAATTTTAAACTTTGGATTTTGAATGAAGCAATTGTGCAGATCCAAAATCTAAAATCTAAATTCTTATCGTTCCCGTTCCTTCTGTGAGGATTGTTGGGTGCGGGTTGGGCGAGTTATCTCTTTTGCTTGCGCACCGGGTAATACTTCACCTTTATAAATCCACACTTTTACACCAATCCGACCATAAGTCGTCGCAGCTTCAGCTTGAGCATAATCAATATCAGCGCGGAGCGTACCACGCGGAATTCGACCTTCCATATGCTTATCTGTACGCTTCATATCAGAACCGTTCAAACGCCCTGCACACTCAATCTTAACACCATGAGCGCCTTTTTGCATGGTAGTTTGAATTGCCTTTTTCATTGCGCGTGTATGTGGAATACGGCGTTCAATTTGTTGTGCAATATTCTCGGCAACCAAATAAGCAACCAAGTCAGGCTGTGTAATTTCTTCAATATCGAGCTTGACTTTTTTACCAGTCATACGCTCAATACCTTCTCGAATTGCCTTTACTTGAGCACCCTTGCGCCCAATCACAATTCCCGGACGAGCCGTATGCACAGTAACGTGCAATTGATTCGGCGGAAATCGTTCAATAATGACATCGGCAACACCAGCTTTGTCCATTTCTTTACGCAAATAACTGCGCAGACTAAAGTCTTCTTGCAAAAGCTTAGTGTAGTCACGCTTAGAGGCAAACCAGCGGCTCTTCCAGTCGCGGATCACGCCCAATCGGAATCCATAAGGATGAACTTTTCGACCCATACTTTTTACGTTGATTGATTGACTAGTTGATTAGTTTTGCACTATGTCACCAATGTAAACCCATCAACCAATTAACAAATTTACTCAGCCGCCTCACCAACAACCACGTTAATGTGGCACGACTTGCGCTCAATCGGACGGAACCGACCACGCGCGCCAAAGCGACGCCAGCTACGGCTGGGGCCGCCATCAACCCAAATTTGCTTTACCACCAAATCATTGGGGCTTAGCGAATGGCGATCTGTGGCATTTGCAACAGCAGATTGAATTGCTTTGCTCACTGGCTCAGCAGCCGCCTTTGGCGTGAAACGCAACAAAGTCAAAGCGTCAACAGCTTTTTTACCACGCACTAAATCGACGACCAAACGAACTTTCTGGGCCGACATACCAATATGACGGGCGATTGACATCGCTTCATTACTAGACAACTTACTTGAAACTTTTTGTCCCATGGTTTACTTATCATCCTTCGAATCTTTCGAAATATGTCCACGGAAGGTTCGTGTTGGTGCAAATTCACCTAACTTGTGGCCAACCATGTTCTCAGTTACATAAATGGGAACATGACGCCGCCCATCATGCACAGCAATTGTGTGACCTACCATTTGCGGGAAGATCGTAGATGAACGTGACCAAGTTTTTAATACTTTTTTCTCGCCCTTTGTATTCATTGTCTCAACACGTTTGAGCAATTTTGCGTCTACAAAGGGGCCTTTTTTCAGAGATCGTGACATAGCTTACTTAGTCCTCCGACGAATAATAAATTTATTCGTGCGCTTGTTACGGCGCGTCTTAACACCCAATGCTGGCTTACCCCATGGGGTCTTAGGACTGGGCATACCAATTGGCGAACGGCCTTCACCGCCACCATGTGGGTGAGAGGCTGGGTCCATAGCGATACCGCGAACACTCGGTCGAATACCCAAATGGCGGCTGCGACCGGCTTTACCTAACTTGATATTGCCATGATCTGTATTCCCAACTTGGCCGATCGTCGCCATACAAGCTTGTAGTATCATGCGGGTTTCACCGCTTGGCATACGCAAGGTTGCATAATCGCCTTCTTTCGCTAACAATTGTGCACCGGCACCAGCCGAGCGCACCATTTGTGCACCTTTTCCCGGGCGCAGTTCAATAGCATGAACCGTAGTACCAACCGGAATATTTGTTAATGGCATCGAATTACCAACCTTTGCCTCAGCATCAGGTCCGCTCATCACATCATCACCCACTTTCAAACCAATAGGGGCAATAATATAGCGCTTCTCGCCATCAGCGTAGTGCAACAAGGCAATACGTGACGAACGATTCGGGTCATATTCAATGGTAGCAACACGCGCTGGCACACCAAATTTATTGCGCTTAAAATCGATAATGCGATATGCGCGTTTGTGTCCGCCACCTTGATGGCGTGTGGTAACCCGACCAAAAGCATTGCGCCCACCACGTTGACGCAAATCAGTCACTAAAGACTTTTCTGGCGTATCACGTGTAATGTCAGAAAAATCTGACATCGTCATCATGCGCTTGCTGGGTGTAGTCGGTTTAAATGACTTAATTGCCATTATGCTACCCCCTCAAATATGCCAATACGATCGGTAGGTCGCACTTGCACAACAGCTTTTTTCCATTCTGATTGGCGGATCATTGAGCGGCGTGTTCGTTGATTACGTTTCATTTTCTTTGGCATCACGGCAATATTGACACGTGTTACCTTTACATCAAAAGCAATCTCTACCGCTTCCTTAATTTGCTGCTTATTGGCACGACCATCAACTTCAAAGGCATACTGTGGCGACTCATAACCAGTCTGCCATGTCGTCTTCTCAGTAATGAGCGGGCGTCTCAGCACTTCATATGGATGCATCTTTCGTTCCTCTTGTTTTGCAGGCGCAATACTTAATGTAACGCCTATACTTTCTCAATTTATGCACTTAAACATTAGCCTTAAATTCAAAAACTAATATTTAAATTTTCAAATTAACCGAGCCACTCCTCAACCTTCTTCAGAGTATCGAGTGATAAAACCAACTTGTCGTGTGTAAAAATATCACGAATATTGAGATAACCCGACAAAAGTGTTTTATGGCCTTCGGTATTGCGAGCAGCACGTTCCAAATTTTCATTGTGTGCTGGCAAAACCACCAAACCCTTGTTTACCTCTAATGCCTTCATTGCATTAACAAAATCTTTAGTCTTGGCTTGTCCCAAGTCAAAAGAGTCAACCACAACTATTTCTTGATCAAGGCACTTTTGAGTTAAAGCGCTACGAATAGCACCACGCACCATCTTTTTGGGCATGGCCTGAACATAGCTGCGAACCACTGGACCAAAAGCAACACCGCCACCCACCCAATGTGGGGCCTTGCGGCTACCTTGACGCGCATTGCCTGTGCCTTTTTGCGCAAATGCTTTCTTCTTTGTGCGATTGACTTCAGCACGTGTCTTCACTTTGTGGGTTCCGAGATGTGCATTTGCATTTTGGCGCAACAAGGACTGATGCATTAATGCCTGATTGACTTCAACACTAAAAATGTTGTCTGGCAATTCAACTTCGCCTACTTGCTGCCCTTGGAGATTTTTGACTGCGATTTTCATGCTTTTTTCGCCTCCTTAATCACCACCACGCCACCATTTGCACCTGGAACAGAGCCAGCAACCGCAATCAAATTACGCTCGACATCGACCATCATTACCTTAAGTCGGACTGAAGTGCGGGCTTCATCACCGAAGTGACCAGCCATGCGAGTACCCTTTTCAACGTGGCCAATGCCTGTACCTGCACCAATGGAGCCCGGTGCGCGTTCACGGTCTGAGGCACCGTGTGTTTTCTTTTGGCGATGAAACCCGTGGCGCTTGATGTTACCTGCAAAACCACGCCCCTTAGACGTGCCAGAGATGTCTACAAATTCGCCAGCCTTAAAAATATCGGCTTTAACAACATCACCAGCTTTCATACCATCAACAGCTTTAATACGATTTTCGTATAAATGCTTAACCGGTGGAACACCCGCCAATTCTTTGCGCTTTGGATATTTTGTATTTGGGGCTAAGTTGCCCAAATGTCCGAGCTCACCGCGTGACAACTTCTTGGCCTGAACTTCGCCGAATCCAAGTTGGATGGCATCATAGCCTTCTTTTGCCATTGTCTTAATTTGCGTTACGTAGTTTGGTCCCGCTTCAATTACGGTAACCCCTGTAACGTTGCCCTTTTCATCAAAGAGCTGGGTCATGCCGACCTTTCGGCCAATCAGCTTCTTCATATTTCAATCATTGGCATAAAAGCGCATGTGGGCGCTTTAGCTTGACTGTGCTTCAGGATCATTGGCTGATGGTTACTTGGGAAGATAGTCTGCTGCTTACCGATAAGTCCAGACGAGCGCCATCAGCATAATCCCTATATTCGGTTGTTAAGAATTAGAAATTTTTCGAGATCACGATTTAACCGCAAAAGTGCAATTTAACCGCAAAATTACCCCATTACTAATTACAACTTAATTTCGATATCTACGCCTGCAGGCAAATTCAACCGCATCAGGTTTTCGATTGTCTTCGAATCTGGATCCATAACATCAATCAAACGCTTATGGGTACGGATTTCAAAGTGTTCATGCGAGTCTTTATCGATATAAGGCGAGCGCCGAACCGTAAAACGCTCAATTTTTGTCGGCAGTGGCACGGGGCCAACCACCGTAGCGCCAGCACGCTCTGCGTTTTCTACGATTCGCTGCGCCGACATATCGAGCGAGCGATGATCATATGCTTTTAGCCGAATTCGAAGTCTTTGCTTTGCCATCTTTTTACTTTTGGTTTTGAATTTTGGATTTTGAGTTGATAAGCTCAAAATCCAAAATTCAAAATCACAAATTAGCCTAACACCTTGGTAATGGTGCCAGCGCCCACTGTCAAACCACCTTCACGAATGGCGAATTTTGAACCTTGTTCCAAAGCGACGGGTGCAATCAATTGCACTTTCATCGTCACGTTGTCACCAGGCATCACCATCTCTACCCCTTCCGGCAAGGTCACATTCCCTGTCACATCCATCGTGCGGATGTAGAACTGGGGGCGATACCCTGTGAAGAATGACTTGTGGCGCCCCCCTTCATCTTTGCGCAACACGTATACTTGTGCTTCAAATGTGTCATGTGGCTTAATTGAGCCAGGCTTGGCCAACACCATACCGCGCTCAACATCTTCACGTTCAATACCACGCAACAACGCACCGCAGTTGTCACCAGCATCGGCGCTTTCAAGCACCTTGTGGAACATTTCCAAACCCGTCGCAGTCGTGGTGCGGGTATCCCTCAGACCCACGATTTCGACCGTATCGCCAACCTTAATCGAACCACGCTCAACACGACCCGTCACTACTGTGCCACGTCCTTTAATCGAGAACACGTCTTCAACGGGCATCATAAATGGCTTGTCGGTCTCACGCACAGGTTGTGGAATATAAGAATCGCAGGCATCCATCAATTCTAAAATGGGCTTGTATTCAGGCGCATTAATGTCTTTGCTGGTGCTTTCCAAGGCCTTCATTCCTGAACCACGAATGATTGGGGTGGCATCGCCCGGAAAACCATACTTGTCGAGCAATTCGCGCAATTCCATCTCGACCAATTCCAACAATTCTGGGTCATCCATCATGTCGACCTTGTTCAAGAAACACACAATGCTTGGCACTTCTACTTGGCGGGCAAGCAACACGTGTTCTTTGGTTTGGGGCATTGGGCCATCTGGTGCACTAACTACCAAAATTGCACCGTCAACTTGAGCTGCACCGGTGATCATGTTCTTAATATAGTCACGGTGACCGGGCATGTCGACGTGGGCATAATGGCGCTTCTCGGTCTCATATTCGACGTGAGCAATGCTGATCGTAATACCACGGGCCTTTTCTTCAGGAGCCTTGTCAATTTGATCATAGGCCATGAAGCTGGCGCCGCCTTTCATCGCCAATACTTTGGTGATTGCAGCGGTCAAGGTCGTCTTGCCGTGATCTACGTGCCCCATCGTGCCGATGTTTAAGTGGGGCTTAGTTCTTACAAATTTCTCTTTTGCCATCTCTCTTTTCTATCTCCAGTAATGAGTGACGAATCACTCTATTTCGTGTTTTTACCAATCAACTCATCAGCCAAATTCTTGGGTAATTGGGCGTAATGGTTAAATTCCATCACAAAGTTTCCGCGTCCTTGCGTCATACCACGTAATTCGGTCGCATAACCAAACATTTCACTCAGCGGAACATCGGCGTTAACAGCCTGTGCGTTACCACGGTCTTCAATACTATGAATGGCACCGCGTCGAGAATTTAAGTTACCAACGACCGAGCCTGTATAGGCTTCGGGTACAACAACTTCAACCTTCATGATGGGTTCCATCACAACACCTCTGGCCTTGGCAACAGCTTCTTTAATTGCAAAAGATCCTGCAATTTTGAACGCCATTTCAGATGAGTCAACTTCATGGAAAGACCCATCAACCAAATGAACCTTCACATCGACCATCGGGTAGCCCGCAATGATGCCAGCATCTAAAGCTTCTTTAATGCCTTTTTCTACTGCTGGAATGTATTCACGTGGAATCGCACCGCCAACAATTTCATTAAGAAATAAAAAGCCTTTACCGGTTTCATTTGGTTCAATTTCAATTGCACAATCACCAAATTGGCCTTTGCCACCCGACTGACGTTTGAAAGTACCACGAGCAGCCGCAGCCTTTGTGATCGTCTCACGATAGGCTACACTAGGTCGCCCAGTCTTCACCTCAACATTGTATTCGCGCTTCATACGGTCAACAATCACATCAAGGTGCAACTCGCCCATACCCGCTAGTGTGGTTTGACCAGTTTCAGCATCAGTCGCATAATGTAACGTCGGATCTTCATCCGACAAGGCACGTAGCGCCTTACCCATTTTGTCTTGATCGACTGTTGTCTTTGGCTCAACTGAAATCTTAACCACAGGCTCTGGGAAAGAGATCTTCTCAAGCAAAATAGGTTGATCGATATCGCTTAAGGTATCACCCGTAATCGAGTCTTTTAGACCTTGTGATACACCAATATTACCTGCGCTAACCGATGTAATCGGCTCGCGTTTATTCGCATGCATTTGAAACAAGCGTGAAATACGCTCTTGCTTGCCTTTGCTGGTATTAATAACTGTTTCGCCTTGCGAAACCACCCCAGAATAAACACGGAAGAAAGCCAACTTACCCATCCCCGTTGGATCGGTAATCACCTTAAATACCAAAGCTGAAAATGGTTCTTTGGAATTAGGATTGCGCGTAATGGGTTGTTCGGTAACAGGATGAATACCCGTTGTGGCTGGTACATCTAATGGCGAAGGCAGATAAGCAGCAACAGCATCCAGCACCAATTGCACCCCTTTATTCTTTAGTGCCGAGCCACAAAATACCGGGAACAACTTACGTTTAATAGTAGCATCACGAATTGCCGGAATCATTTCCTCGATGGTCGGAGTTTCTCCCTCCAAATATTTCAACATCAAGTCATCGTTGGTTTCAGCTAATGTTTCAATCATCTTCTCGCGGGCAGCTTTAGCCGCAGCCTGATGGCTAGCCGGAATTGGACCACGGGTGATTTCTGTGCCCTTGTCGCCTGAAAAGGTGACATATTCCATTTTCAATAGATCGATGATACCAGCAAAATCTGACTCTAGCCCAACGTTCAATTGCATCACCAAGGGCTTGGCGGCAAGTCGGTCTACAATCATGCTAATGCATCGCTCTAAGCTTGCGCCGGTGCGATCGAGCTTATTAACAAAACAAATACGGGGAACACCATATTTATCAGCCTGACGCCATACAGTCTCTGATTGTGGCTCTACACCGGCCACACCGTCAAACACTACAACGCCGCCGTCTAACACACGCAATGAACGCTGCACTTCAACTGTAAAGTCGATATGCCCCGGAGTGTCAATCAAATTGATTTGAATCTCTTTTCCTTCGGGTGTTTTCCAAAAACATGTTGTTGCCGCAGCCGTAATGGTAATACCGCGCTCTTGTTCTTGCGCCATATAGTCCATCACGGCAGCGCCTTCGTGTACTTCACCGATTTTATAAGTTCGGCCTGTATAGTACAAAACGCGTTCTGACGTTGTGGTCTTGCCAGCGTCGATGTGCGCAATAATACCAATATTGCGTATGTCGTGTAACGGATACTCTTTACTCATTGCTCAATTTCGTATTATTTTTTAATTTAGGCTTTAAAACATTGTTTTTCAAAATAAATAGCCCAAAATCAAAAACTTAAAACTACCAGCGGAAATGTGCAAATGCACGGTTCGACTCTGCCATTTTGTGAGTTTCCTCACGCTTTTTAATTGCTGCACCCGTATTATTTGCGGCATCCATCATCTCATTTGCCAATTTTTCGGCCATCGACTTGCCACTCCGCTTGCGGGCTTCACCAATCAGCCAACGCATTGCCAAGCTTTCTTTACGATGGGCATTTACTTCTACCGGTACTTGCAGCGTTGCACCACCAACACGGCGGGGCTTGACTTCTACATTGGGGCCAAGCTTATTCATAGCCTCTTCAAAAATAGAAAGGGCTGGCTTTTGTAGCTTGGTCTCAGCAATTTGCAATGCTGTATATACAACATTTTGCGCAACACTCTTCTTACCGCTGTACATAATGCGGTTGATCAAGCGCTGTAACACTTGACTGTTATAGCGTGTATCGGGCATCACAGGGCGCTTGGGGGGTTGATTTCGTCTTGGCATCTTACAATTTTCGATTTACGATTTATGAGTTTGGATTGATATCGATCCAAACTCATAAATCGTAAATTAATTTACTTCTTCTTTGCTGGTGCGGGTTTGCCACCTTTACCTACGGCAACAGGTGCGCCTTTCTTGGGGCGCTTAGCACCATATTTTGAGCGGCTTTGCATGCGCTTATCAACACCATCAGTGTCAAGCGTGCCACGAACGATGTGATAACGCACGCCCGGCAGGTCTTTAACACGACCACCACGCACCAGTACCACAGAGTGCTCTTGCAGCTTGTGCCCTTCACCGGGAATATATGCCGTCACTTCTGCGCCATTGCTTAAGCGTACGCGTGCAACTTTGCGCAAGGCTGAGTTTGGCTTCTTAGGAGTTTGAGTTCGAACGATAGTGCAAACACCACGTTTCTGTGGTGCGCCCTTGGGTTGCACAGTACGCTTGTTACCTTTTAAGGTATTGGTTGTAAATTGCAACTGAGGTGCCTTACTCAACGCCTTTTTCGGCTTTCGGCCCCTGCGGATCAATTGATTAATTGTCGGCATACGTTTTTATGTTATACAAATCAAAGCATTTGCTGGATAAAATTTATTTATGCGCTGAAATGGTCGCAGCAAATGCCTTACTTCTACGATCTTTTCACTTTGTCTTAGGCGCATAAAAGAGGCTAACTCTTTTCGAGTAGCCTCTTTTATTTCTTTAGTTCAGCTAATATTCGGGCGATCCAGGTAGTCACGCCTTTTACTTTTAAATTAGCGGATGATAGTATATCACTAATCAGAAAATTGTCAACCACTGAGCGACCGACGATTTACAAAACACTTTCACTTTAAGGGTATGTTTCTTAAAGCAAAAATTGTTTAACCTAAAGCCTGAGCCAAATCCGCAATCAGGTCATCAGGATGCTCAAGCCCAATCGAGCAACGCAATAATGCCTGAGAGGTCTTACTGGTCTGGCCTTCAAGCGAGGCGCGGTGCTCAATCAGGCTTTCAAAACCACCAAGGCTAGTGGCACGGGTAAATAATTTCACCTTGGCGGCGACTGCCATCGCCTCATCGCGCCCACCCTTGACCTCAAATGACAACATGCCACCAAAGCCATGCATTTGTTCGGCGGCAATATCATGATTCGGGTGAGTAGCTAAACCGGGATAATTGACTAATGTAACTTTGGGGTGTTTGTACAAAAATTCGGCTAATTTCTGAGCACGTTCATTATGTGCCCGGACCCGCAATGACAAGGTGGGAATACTACGCAATAAAAGCCAGCAATCAAATGGCGATGGCACCCCCCCACCCCAAATTTGAAAATCGCGGATTTTTTTAAACAGCGCATCGTCTTGCTTGGCAACCACACAACCACCCAAGACATCGCTATGCCCGCCAATATATTTAGTGGTAGCATGCATCACCAAATCTGCACCCAATGCCAGTGGGGATTGGTTAATCGGCGAGGCCCATGTGTTGTCGCATACGCACAACGCACCAACTTGGTGTGTAATCTCGGCAATACGAGCAATATTGGCAATGTTGAGACGTGGGTTTGAGGGCGATTCAATCCATACCAGCCGCGTGTTGGGTCGCATAGTGTGCAACACTTGCTCGGCATCAGTCATGTCGATAAAGCTAAATTGCAACCCCCAACGTACATAATGCTCGTCAAGTAAATGACGAGTTCCATGATACAGATCATCTGGCATGATGACATGGTCACCAGCGCTGAGGGCATGAATAACACTGAGTGTGGCGGCCTGCCCAGAAGCAAAGGCGGCTGCTGCCGCGCCGCCCTCTAGCATCGCCAGCGCAGCTTCGAGTCGGTCTCGGTTAGGGTTGCTAGCACGGGTATACGCATGACCGCGTGGATAACTGCCATCAGCCTCACGCTCAAAAGTGGTGGATAAAATAAGTGGCGGTGCAATTGCACCTGTACTTGGGTCAACATCGTGCCCAATATGGATTGTGCGGGTTTCAAAATGCATATTGGCAGTATACAAGCTGTAATAAGCCAATATTGCAGCTACGAATAGGCACAAAAAACACTTAGACACCCATCAGCCTACAACTTTTGCCTCATGACATTACACGTATCAACTGTTATTTCTATCATTTTTACTGACACTGTTACTATCTTGCTGTTGTTCATTAAATCAAGTAAATATGATTATGCTTAAACATATATAGCACTGAAATAAATAATAGCGTTACTATGCAAACAGCCGTGCCCATCAAAATTATGCTATTGGGTGATTCTCTAAGAGAGTGTTTCTTAAATCAATTTCCACTTTTTTGTCAGATGAAATCATCGGTAGTTTAGTCTAAAAGTAGGGATGTTGTTCAAATCTGTAGTAAAACAGAGGGTATGAAAAAAAAAGAAGAACAACATCCCCCCGCAGTATACAAAACAGTCGAAGCAATCA
>JAGWYZ010000237.1 GCA_018969115.1 Chloroflexota bacterium
CGGTTGGTCTCACCCAAATTGGCGCGTGGCTAATGGGGATATTGATGGTGTTGGCGGCATTGCAACAATTTGTGCCGCAACTGCAAAATGCTCGCATCGAACCCAGATTCATTGTCATTGCTTTGTTGCTCTTTGTGTTGCAATATTTACTCTTCGGTGCATTAATGATCGGGCTAGGCTCTGCCGTCGCCAACGCCAAAGACGGTCAACAATTGGCGACACCCTTTGTCTTGCTATCGCTTGTACCCGAATTTATGATCCCGCTGATTTTTCTCAACCCAAATGGGGTTATCTCAGTCGGATTAAGCGTCATGCCCATCACCAGTTCATTGGCGCTGTTATTACGCTATGCCGTCACCGATGTGCCATTATGGCAAATTGCGATGGCGCTGGTATTACAAAGCCTCGCCGTCATCGCAGCATTATGGCTCTCAGCCCGCATTTTCCGCCTCGGTATGTTACGCTACGGTCAGCGCGTCGGCCTCACCGAAATTTGGCAAACCCTTCAATCAAAGTAAAAAGTGCAAAGTGCAAAGTAAAAAGCAGCTTCTTCACTTTTTACTTTGCACTTTGCACTTTTTACTTCTTATTATTCCAACCCCAAACCTTCATCGAGGCCGAGGTGCGCATTCATACATTGAATGGCCGCGCCAGAAGCCCCTTTGCCGAGGTTGTCTTCACGCGCCATCAAAACCATACGGTCGGCGTTGCCAAAAACAAACAACTCAACCCGATTGGTGTCGTTACAGGCCTGCACATCAAATTGTCCGGCATCGAGGCTAGCATCGCCTAACGGCATCACCTTCACAAAACGCTCATCCCCATAATATTCGGCATACATCTCTTGAATATCGCTGGGTGTGACCGAGCGCTTGCATTGTGATGGATGTAAAAACACTGACATCGCAAGGCCTTTGTAAAAATCACTCACTACTGGCACAAAAATAGGCGCAGTGGTGAGGCCAGTATGCTTTTGCATTTCGGGCAAATGTTTATGCGTCAACCCCAAGGCGTAAGGACGTGGGCTGCCTAATTTAGCATTCGTACCAGCCTCATATTCTGCAATCATTTTTTTGCCACCGCCGCTGAAACCCGTGATCGAATAACTACTCAACGCGGTATCAGGCGCAACAATACCATGCTTCACCAAAGGGTGCGCCAACAAAATAAAGGCGGTGGCATGACAGCCGGGGTTGGCGATGCGCTTAGAAGTGTGCACTTTTTGGCGGTATTCAGGGGCCAATTCGGGCAAGCCATAGGCCCAATCTGGGTGACAACGATGCGCTGTGCTGGCATCGATGACACACGTGTTTTTGCCAGCTAAGACCACCGATTCTTTGGCCGCTGCATCGGGCAAACACAAAAATGCCACATCGGCTTCGTTTAATAAGGCGCGGCGTGTTTCGATATCTTTACGACGGTCAGCATCAATACGCAACATCTCAATATCGCTGCGTTTTGCCAAATATTCATTGATTCGTAATCCCGTGGTGCCTTCTTGACCATCGACAAAGACTTTTGTTTTCATTTTTTAAATTTAATAATATGGGCCTCAAAAGAGATTTTCGCCGAAATCACCATGTCTCTGTGCCTCGGCTAGGGCACAGAGGCATGGTGATTTCGGCATTTCCTCAATTCTTATCCATGCCAAATCTACTTTTAGTTCAATTTAGCGGTCAATTTCAATTCAACCGATTTCAATGCTTTTGAAACTGGGCAATTGTTCTTCGACACTTCAACCAATTCATCAAATTTAGCTTGGCTGACATGCGGCACAATGGCCTCGGTGTTTAATTCGATCAAGCTAATGGTCGGACCATCGGTCAAATGCACTTTGGCCATGGTATGAACACTAGTAGGGGCAAAACCAGCCTTGGTTAATTGCGCAGCCAAAAACATCGAAAAACATCCGGCATGAGCCGCACCGATTAACTCTTCGGGATTCGTGCCTTTGCCATCTTCAAAGCGTGAGGCAAAGGTATATGGGCTTTCCATATGTCCGCTGCCTAATTTAATCGTTCCATTACCCTCGCGCAACGTTCCTTTCCATTGCGCTTCTGCTGATTTCACTGTCATTTTCTCATATCTCCAGAATTAAACTTGTTAATTTTCGGGAAACCCAAAAGACATAATTTCAAAATCACGATATGACTTTTGATACATAGGAAAAGCCCATGCTATCAAAGGTGATATCGTAATTTAGGCGAGAATTTATTTTATACCTCGCTTTTTTGAGAAGCTACCCAAAAATTTTGAATGAGTATAAATCAAATGGCAAGTCCACGCGATATAGTGTCCCAAAATCAGCCCTGCGCTTAATCCGTCATCTCCGCAAACGCCGAGATCCATAACAATGCAGGTAAAAAATGTGACAATCACATCAAATTTATGCCTACCACGTTGTGGATTCCCTCTTTCGAGAGAATGCCGGGCTAAGCTGAGACCTTAGGCGGCAAAGGCCGCCTCGGCATCGGCCACCAAATGCAATGAGCCAGTGATGCAAATCACCTCATCGGCTGCGGCCCGCACCATCTCACCCGTCAAAATATGCGCCAGCCCTTGCGCTGGGCACTGTACTGGCAACGGCGAATCTGGAAACAAGACATACCACGCCGCGCACAATTGTGCCGCCGTCGCCGCCCGCCGATAATTGGGCTGTACAAAAGTAATGGCATCAGCAAAATCATGCGCCGCTCGCAAAATGCCATCCATATCCTTGTCTCGCAAAATACCCAACACCAGATGAATGGAGCGAGACCCAAAATATTGGCGCAGCGCCACACCAAATTGCTGGAGCGAATAGGGGGTGTGAGCACCATCAATAATGACAGTCGGGTTGAGCGACACCACCTCAAAACGGCCCGGCCAATGCACCTGCGCCAACCCATATTTGGCGGCCTCCTCATTCACACAAAAACCACACGCCCGCAAGGCATTTACTGCTGCCAACGCCGCGCTGGCGTTTTGCAATTGATACGCACCCAATAATGGCAACAACGTTTGTGAATGAGGTTGGTCTGGTAGCCCAAATGACGGCAACGCCACCCATTGCCCCACCGCTTGAGTATCAATCTGATGCCGCACCGATTCGACCCGCCAGCGCACCTCGGCAAATTCGAGGCGCGACCCAAGACGCTGGGCCGTAGCGCGAATGACTTCGGCCACCTCTGGCTGCTGTTGGGCGCTAATGGCATAACCATTGGCACGTAAAATGCCAGCCTTTTCTTGTGCAATCTCGGCCAAAGTATTGCCCAACATTTGGGTATGCTCTAGGCTAATATTGGTAATGACCGAAACCAGCGGCTCGGCCAAATTAACCGCGTCGCGCCGTCCACCCAGCCCAATCTCCATCACCGCCAACGCCACCCCTTGCACCTCAAACCAGTGATACGCCATCGCCGTAAATGCCTCAAAACGGGTCGGGAAACCCAAATCAGGGCGATCCCATAGCGCTACAACTTGGCGAATTTGACTGGCATAAGCCACATAATCCGCTTCAGGCATCAAATGGGCTGCAATGATGGGTGTATTCGGGTCAGTGCCATTCGGCGGCGATTGCAAATGATAAATAGCAAAGCGCTCGACAACGGTATGTAAATGCGGCCCTGTAAACGCCCCCACCCGATAACCTGCCGCCGCCATCACCGAGGCAATCATCGTGGTGGTGCTGCCTTTGCCCTTCGACCCTGCCACCAACACACAACGGGTTGTTGCGGTCGGGGCGCCGCCTAATCGACCTAATAAATGCCGCGCCCGCAGAATGCCTGCATCAAATGCATATTGATGGGTATGCTGGGGTTGATTTAAATAATCCAGCGATTGGATATAGTCAACGGCAGCTTGAAAATTGTCGCGTGATGATGTACTCAAATGTAAACCCCAATCATAAGCGAATGCGTGTATGATTCCACCTATCAAACCATGTCATTTCAAAATCTGCTAAACCATAAGTTTACCCGTCTTACCACCTATCGCAAAAACGGGCAGGCCATGCCAAGCCCAGTTTGGTTCGCCCAAGAAGGCGAAAAATTGTTTATCGTCACCCAAAATGATTCTGGCAAAATCAAACGTATTCGAAACAACCCGCAAGTGCTGGTCGAGCCATGCACGAGCAGTGGCAAAGTATTGGGCGAAGCCGCCAAAGGCCAAGCCCGCATTTTAGATGCAAGCGCTGGCAAGCATGCCGATGACGCATTAAACCGCAAATATGGCTGGCAAAAGGCCTTGTTTGGGTTAATGTGGAAAGTGCGCGGCACAACTGTCGCTTATATCGAAATTACACCTGCCGCATAAACGCCCTACAAACCCAAAATCAAAATTACGCTAGCGCTAAGCGCACGTCATCGGGCGTGCGCTCAGCACCGCTAGTTACGCGCCGCTTCGCTAATGCCATTTGCCCTCGCCGTCCTCATTCGCATTCTCGCTAACCCATTTTCCAATCTACTGCAAAAAAAACTAACTGGCTACGCCGCCCATTCGCTGTTCATCATTACAGCGGTTCATGCGCTGCTTAGCCTTGCCATGCTGCCGCCCCTGGTGGCACATGCCTCAGCCATTTTGCAACAAAGCGCTTGGTTTTGGCTCAATATGACGATTGTGGCAACCCTAGCCGTGTGCGGCAATGCCTTGCTGGTGCAAGCCCTGCGGCTCGGCGATCTATCGATCATGGGGCCGATCAACGCCTATAAATCAATCGTGAGCATGGGGTTTAGTATATTGCTGATTGGCGAACTACCCAATGCGTGGGGCTTAGTTGGCAGCTTGTGTATCTTGCTGGGCAGCTATGTCATTTTGGGGCGCAGCACAGCCATTGGTCGCACCCAGCCCTCAGCCCGTTTTGGCATTTTAGCCAATCACGGGGTGCAATTGCGTTTGGCGGCCCTGTTATGCTCGGCGCTCGAGGCCGTCTTTCTTAAACGCTGTATCACACTCTCATCACCCATCATCACCTTTATTTTGTGGTGCGCGTTGGGGTTTCTGGTGTCCCTGCCCATCTTGCGTTTTGGGATGACGCACCCAATCCAGTCACAATATGACATCCTCATTCAGCAAAAATGGCATTACATGGCACTCGCTTTCATGGTTGGGCTGATGCAATACACCACCCTCGTCGCCTTCGATGGTATGCAAATAAGCTATGCCTTGGCGCTTTTTCAAACCTCCGCCCTCATCAGCGTTTTGCTTGGACATCAGTTTTTTAAAGAGGGGCAAGTGCTGCAACGCTTGGTTGGCGGCAGTATCATGGTCATTGGGGCGATGTTGATTGTGCTACAACGCAGCTAAAATTTGCCACAGTAAAATACCCCCATGCACCCTTGGAAAACCCATTCCCGCACCGTTGTGCTCGATTCAGCCCCTTGGCTGGTGATCGAAAAACATGTCATCGAACTGCCCAACGGCAAAATCATCCCCGATTGGACATGGGTCAACACGCCCGACTTTATCAATGTGGTGGTTGAAATGGCCGACGGCAGTTTTCAGTTTTTTCGCCAATGGAAATACGGCTTCGACCGCATCTCACTTGCGCCGATTGGCGGCTATATCGAGCCAAATGAAGACCCGCTGACCGCCGCCAAACGTGAATTGATGGAAGAGATGGGCTGTGAGGCCAGCGAATGGGTGGACCTTGGCTGTTATCGCATCGATGCCAATCGTGGGGCCGGTATGGGGTCTTTGTTTTTGGCGCGTGGGGCGCGCCAAGTTACCGCCCCCAGCGGCGGCGATCTCGAAGAACAAACCCTAATACACCTCAGCCGCGCCGAAGTGTTAGCCGCCCTGCGCAGCGGCGAGTTTCGCGGCATCGCGTGGGCGGCCAATGTGGCCTTGGCTTTGTTGCATTCGGGGTAGGCTGCTTCTCAATTTTGGTCAATGTTTCATTGTGGGGTTTGATGCGCTTGATCCAGTAGTTTAGGGGGAATAACTATGACACAGAGAATGCAAACCTATAACAAATGATATTTATGTATACTACATATGCTGTGCGCTTTTTGCGGTTACAGATAGGCTTCGGCCTACTTGTCCAAAGACTAATATGATGTTGGACATGAGTTGGTCATCATATGAATGAGTATCCATTCTTCCTCGTTGCTTTTGCCTGCTTGATCATCCATGAGATGGATGCTGTTCGCTGCCATGAGTGGCGGGTTCTACCAATCACCTCGTGGATGGAAGACAAACTCGGATTTCACGCATTTATGTGGCTGCACTTGCCACTGTTCGTCTGGTTTCTGTGGGCATTAGGTGGTTCATCTGAACGCGCCAGAGCCGCTATGGACGCGCTAGACCTATTCATGATTGTTCATGTGTTGCTGCATATCGTGTTCATTCGGCATCCAAAATACGAATTCAAGACAGTGATGTCATGGGTATGGATTATCGGCGCAGGATTAGCAGGTGCGATCGATTTAGTTCTCACCCGAATCGGTTGAGCGTGAGAAGTGGGCATCCATAAGCGCACCCAACACGGCTTATAGCGGACATCCACGACCAGCGACTTTGTCCAGATGTAGGTCGTGCAGGCCATAGATGCCGCTGAAGCCTAGCGTTAACTGACAGAAAAGGAACATTTGTGCCAACAAACAACAATACACCC
>JAGWYZ010000238.1 GCA_018969115.1 Chloroflexota bacterium
GCCGAAATCACGATCTCAGCGTTGTTATGGGGCGGCTTTGCCGCCCCATAACAACGCTGAGATCGTGATTTCGGCGAAAAGTTGTTTTAAGAAATACTGTCTCAAAAAATTACGCAAAATACAACCAATCAACGAATTGTGAAATATAAAGGTATGATAGGTATGTTGTTATTGCGTTGTGCACTTTGCATCCCATGATGTTATGCAATGAATTTAAACCCACAACCATATGAAAAATATAATACTATGTCCATGATGACACAAAACCCTCAAGTGGTAGACAGTGCATTGGCTACTGCATTGTCTCAATTTGACCATGCTGTTCACCTCCTCGGCATCAATGGTGGCACCGCTGCGATGTTACGTGCTTGCAAACGTGAGCTTACGGTCAATTTTCCAGTGCGAATGGATGATGGCTCGGTGAAGGTATTCACTGGCTATCGCATTCATCACAGCACTGTGCGTGGCCCATGTAAAGGTGGTATTCGCTATAGCCCTCATGTTTCACTTGACGAAGTGCGTGCGTTAGCCATGTGGATGACATGGAAATGCGCAGTCGTTAATATTCCTTATGGTGGGGCCAAAGGTGGGGTGATTGTTGACCCCAAAAAACACTCTCTTCGTGAACTCGAAGGTATTACGCGTCGTTATGCGACTGAGATTGCGTTGTTTATTAACCCATCGGGCGATATTCCCGCCCCCGATATGGGCACCAACGCTCAAACAATGGCATGGATTATGGATACTTATTCGATGCATCATGGGTATTCTGTTCCTGCTATCGTTACTGGTAAACCGGTTAATATTGGTGGTTCAGCTGGCCGATTAGAAGCCACCGGGCGCGGGGTCATGTTTACCGTGCGTGAGGCGTTTAAGACTTTAAAATGGGATTTTGCAAAGGCCAGAATTGCTGTGCAAGGGTTTGGGAATGTGGGTTCGATTACAGCTCAAACGGCCTATGAGATGGGCTGTACTGTGGTTGGTGTCAGCGATATCGAAGGGGGCTTATATGATCCCAATGGTATTAATGTGCCAGAATTACAAGCTCATCGTAAACAAAATGGCAGTTTTCATGGCTATAGCAAGGGTAAATTGATCAGTAATGAAGATTTGCTGGCTTGTGAATGTGATGTGCTGATTCCGGCGGCGATGGAAAACCAATTGACCCGCAGCACTGCAGGCAATGTAAATGCTCGCATGGTTGCCGAGGGTGCAAACGGTCCTACGACACCTGAAGGTGATGAAATTTTGAATGCGAAGGGTGTGATTGTGGTCCCAGATATTTTGTGTAACGCAGGTGGGGTGGTTGCATCTTACTTTGAATGGGTGCAAGACCTGCAACAACTTTTCTGGGAAGAAGACGATATTACAACACGGCTTGAACGCATCATGATTCGCAGTTTTCATGATGTGTATGACAAATCGCAGCAACTAAAGACCGACTTGCGTACCGGCGCTCAATGCCTCGGTATCGGGCGCGTTGCCGAAGCGCATATCACTCGTGGGCTTTATCCTTAGAGAGGGGGAATAGGGAATAGGGAATAGGGAATAGGGATTGGGAATTAGGGATTGAGGATTGAAGTTATGCGATGAATCATAAATCATGAGTCAGAAGGCTCAACTCATGACTCGTGATTCGTGGCTTATCTTTCGCACTAATCCTTAATCCTCAATCCTTAATCCCTAATTCCCAATCCCTATTCCCTATTCCCTATTCCCTATTCCCCAATCTGCAGCGCATCACGCACAGCCTTTTCGACGATACGCACTGCCGATTTTGTCTGATCGGTGACGTTGACCATGCGTGATTTGCACAGGGCGAATGAGAAATTGACACTGGGGTCAGCGCTGGCAGTAAAGCCACCTGCCCCCGGATGACCAAAAGTGGTTTCATACCCACTTCCTGCGGCACCACGCCAACCGCCAAAATAACCCAGTGCTTTGCGCACTTTGCTGCCAAGTACTAAATCGATGTCGTCGGTCACAATTTGGGTGGCGATATTGAAACGTTCTGGCGAGAGTAAACGCACGCCTTCAACCCCATCCCCCATTAACGTGGCGTATAGCTTGGCTAATGATCGCGCATTGGCGACAGCGCCACTGGCTGGCAAACATGATTTTAATGCGGTAGGTGTTCCCACAACTTGCCCAAATGACATCGGCACGGTGCGCATGGCAATCGGGTTAGGCTGCGGCAAATTTGCATCATTTTGCGGTGGGGGCGGGCTTTCTATCCCGCTGATTTCAGACAGCAAGGCATCGGGAACCCCAAAAAACAGACGATTGATACCGAGTGGGCGGCAAACCTCTGCTTGCAGCATCTCGGCCAGTGGGCGACCATCAACCCGTTGGATGACCTCACCAATCAGCCAGCCAAAGGTCAAGGCATGATAGCCAGTGGCGCTACCGGGTTGCCAGAGTGGGGCTTCGGCAGCTAGCCAACGGGTCATAAAGCCCCAATCTAATAATTGCGCCCCAGTCAAATCGGCGGGTAAATGCGGTAAACCGGCTTGGTGTGCCAATGCTTGCCGAATCGTAATGGCAGCTTTGCCGTTGGCAGCAAATTCGGGCCAATAATAGGCAACCGGCGTGTCATAATTGATCTGACCGCGTTCGGCGAGTATGTGCAGCAAGGTGGCCGTGATGCCCTTGCTTACCGAAAATGTGACGAATAAGGTATCGGGTGTTACGAGTGGCCGTACCTGCGCAGACGTGAATTGGTGCCCAGCGCAAGCGTCGACCACAAGTTCACCATTAAGATATGCTGCAACTTGTAGCCCGAGTTCATCGCCATTTGCGATGAGCAAATTGATGGCCCTTTGTGCGGCCTTTTGTGCGTTAATGTTGATCATTGAGTGGTCATTCTGGTGGTGGCAAAATTTCTAAATAGACAAAAGCCGTTGGTAAATAAATATTCATATTTAATGCCCCAACGGACGGGTTCGGGTTGGGCGGCGGGCTAGCGCTGCCAAAGCTACTCACAAAGTTAATGGTGGCTGTTAATACCCCAACACCTCACTTTGCTAGTGGCAATTCAGGCGCAGCTTTGTTTATAGCCCACCGCCACTTTGCGCACTTCGTCTGAACTAAGGTCAATAATATCATGCGGGGTGAGATGATCCCACCATAGGGTAAAAAAGTTTTTGCCGAAATCACCCTCTCTCTCCTCTACGGGGAGAGAGAGAGGGTGATTTCGGCATTACGTCTTTTAAGTTATACCGTTTTTTAAGAAGATATTTGCTGTTTGTAAACTAAATACTTGATTGGCTTAATATGATTTACCCAAATTTTTAGCTTGGCTAAAAATTTGGGGCAAGCATGTTTGTTAATAGAGATTGTAGTAGATTTCAAAAACAAGGATTGAAAAAATAGTTGAATTCACACTTTAGCCTGAACACCACCAAATCGGCGCTCGCGTCGATTATAGTGTTCAATAGCCTTGACCAATTCTTTTTCATCAAAATCGGGCCAATAAATATCGGTGAAGTAATATTCTGAATAGGCCCCTTGCCAAATGAGGAAATTGCTGACCCGTTGCTCACCACTGGTGCGAATAATTAACTCTGGGTCAGCTAAATTGCTCGTATAGAGATGTTGGCTAATGGTTTCTTCGCTAATGGCATCTGCATGAATCCCATTTTTCACCATTTCACGCACTGCATCTACAATCTCGGCACGTCCACCATAATTGAGGGCCACATTAAGAATGAGGCGATTGTTATTTTTAGTGCGTTCAATGGCATCAAGAATCCCAACTTGCAATTGCTCTGGCACACGCCCAAGCCGCCCAATGTGCCGAATTTGCACGCCATTTTCGTCAAGCTCGTCAATTTCACGCTGCAACACGCCATCTAAGATCGCCATCAAACCACTCACTTCATCCTCAGGACGCGACCAGTTTTCGGTTGAGAATGCGTAGAGTGTCAGCACCTTTACGCCTTGCTCAACACAGGCCCTTAGAATGCGGCGCAAGTTTTGCGTGCCAGCGCGATGCCCGGCTAAACGTGGCATATTTCGCTTTTTGGCCCAACGACCGTTGCCATCCATAATAATGGCAACATGGTTAGGCACACGCAATGCTGTTGTCTGCGGCACTGCCGAGGCTGGTGTTATCGCTGAACTGATGCGTAATGCGACACGTTTGAAAAGAGGATCGATTGTTGCTGCGGGGGTTGCCATGCCTTGTTACATCTCCATAATATCTCGTTCTTTACGCGCACCCATTTCATCAGCCTTTGTCACATACTTCTGTGTCGATTTATCAACTTCTTCTTTGCCGCGCTTGTGATCGTCTTCGCTGATCATATCCTCATCTTCTAATTCTTTCAGCATATCCATTGCTTCGCGTCGGTAATTACGAATTGATATTTTGGCTTCTTCGATGCGTTTGTGAACAAGTTTTACCAAGTCCCGACGACGCTCTTGCGTGAGCGGCGGGATATTAAGCCGAATGATTTTGCCGTCGTTAAGTGGCGTCAATTTCAGGTCGGGCGAATCTTGAATTGCTTTTTCAATTGTCTTCAGCGAACTTTTATCGAACGGACTGATGGCGATTGTTTTTGCATCTGGAATCGTGATTTGTGCTAATTCGCGAAGTTGTGTCCAAGTTCCATAATATTCAACGGGTAGCTTGTCTACCAAGCCGGTAGTGGCGCGACCAGTACGATATTTATGAAAATCATTTTCCATCGCTTCTAGCGATTTTTGCATATCTTTCTCTGTACTCGTTACTAAATCTTTTACGTCGTCTGACATTGGAAAAGCTCCTCAATCGTAAGATGAAATGACTTTCTTTGAGCGTTTGATTGCTGTCAAAGTCTTTCGCAACCGCCGATGATAGGTTTTGACAGTGCGATTATGGCACTAATTGATCAATGTCCCCACTTTATTGCCCAGAACGGCTGCTTGCAGGGTGCCTTCTTCCCATAAGTTTAACACAAGGATCGGCTTCTTATTGTCCATACATAATGTGATTGCCGTGCTATCCATCACTCCCAATTTCTCATTTAGGGCCTGTAAATAGCTTAACTCATCATATTTTTTTGCATTTGGGTTTTTCTTGGGGTCAAAATCATAAACACCATCTACTTTTGTGGCCTTGATTAAAACATCGCAGTTAATCTCCATTGCTCGCAATGCCCCGGCGCTGTCGGTGCTGAAATAAGGGTTGCCGGTGCCTGCACCTAAAATGACTACACGGTCCTTTTCAAGGTGGCGCACTGCTCGCAAGCGAATATAGGGTTCGGCTACTGAGCGGATTTCGATGGCGGTTTGCACGCGGGCGGCAACACCGACCCGTTCAAGTGCGTCCTTCATCGCCAATGAGTTCATCACGGTTGCCAACATTCCCATATGGTCAGCCGTCGTGCGGTCCATGCCGTTGGCCAAGCCATCTTTGCCGCGCCAAAAATTGCCAGCACCGATGACCATTGCCACTTGCACCCCCATGCTACGCACGGCTTTTATTTTTAATGCGACATCTTCTACCAATTCAGGCACAATTCCCATGCTGCCATGCCCTGCGAGGGCTTCACCACCGATCTTCAACAAAATTCTTTTGTATTTAAGTTGGTTCATTTTTATCGATAAAGCGTATCACCTCAATCATTGGGCGTAAACCAAAAAGATGTAGTGTCGAAATCACGATATGGCTTTTAGGCGCAGGGGCAAAGCGCCTATTCTCAAAAGCCATATCGTGATTTCGACAAAAATTTGTTTTACTTGTCCCTTGGTTTGAGATGACACATAAAAAAAGGGCATTTTTTAAATGCCCTTTTAATACGATTTATTCGCCGCCTAATTCGTAGCGAGTGAATCTACGAATGACGATATTTTCGCCTATTTTTGCAACCGTTGCTTTCAACAATTCGCTCATCTTCAGTGAATCATCTTTCACAAATTGCTGCTCTAATAAAACGTTTTCTTGGTAATACTTTTCCATGCGACCTTGTGCGATGCGCTCTGCAATATTGGCTGGCTTGCCTTCCTTCATTGCATCTTGTTTAAATTTTTCAATTTGCGCATTGAGCACTTCTGCTGGAATGTCTTCCTTGCGGACATACTTAGGGCTAGTTGAAGCGATGTGAATCGCGATATCGTGCGCTACAGCCTTAAATTCTGGGGTGCGCGCCACAAAGTCGGTTTCACAATTTACTTCTACTATCACTGCCATACGCGCACCGGCGTGCACATAGGTTTGAATTACGCCTTCATTGGTCTCGCGTGAAGCTTTCTTGGCTGCGGATGCTAACCCTTTTTCCATGAGCCAAGCAGTTGCTTTCGCAACATCGCCGCCATGCATATCGAGGGCTTTTTTGCAGTCGAGCATTCCTGCACCGGTTTGCTCACGTAGTTGCTTAACTTGTTCTGCTGAAGTTGCCATTTTGTCTGTCTGTTAGATATTTCGGGTTGACCCAATTACAGGTCAGCGCCACCTTCGTTGGGGTCAAAAGAGCGTTGTTGGGCTGGGGTGATGTCTTCATCAAAATCTAACCCACCGCGCATTTTTGCTAAAGTGCTTTCACCCAAAAATTGGCGTTGATCTTCGGCTTCAACCGAAGCCATTTC
>JAGWYZ010000011.1 GCA_018969115.1 Chloroflexota bacterium
GGGCTTTTTTGTTTTTCATTAGGCGATTCGAACGTTGATAGCGTTCAAACCTTTTTTACCCTGCTGAGTGTCGAAAGTGACAGAGTCATTTTCCTTGATCTGATCAATCAAACCTGAGATATGCACAAAGATCTCTTCATTGTTGGCAATATTTTTGATGAAGCCAAACCCTTTCGAGTCATTGAAAAATTTTACGGTTCCTTTATTCATTTGAAATTTCCTTTACTAACTTTGCTTCGGGCGTAAATGACGCCGTCAGGCTTTTTCTGTCGGACTATAAAACAACACTAGATAAATCCGACTTCGTTTTTATGCGGAGCGTATTTTTTCATGGCCCGGCTACATCGGTGCCAAATGATATAGCCTAGTAACAGTGCACGAATTTATTTGTGCAGGATATAATTATAATCAAATTAATCAGCAAATTAAATAAGTGAATGATAAGTGTCGCATAAGTGAAATCTTTGCTGGTGATATTGCGATTTTAGCTTAAAGATGTTCAATCAGTTTCAATGCATCTATACACCATTCGGGTAAGAATTGCCGAAATCCCGATGTCATTTTAGCCACGCAACTGTTATTAGAGCATGTTTGCTACGATTATGATTAATTCGGTTTTAGGTTTAAGATTACACAACTAGATTACTCAACTATTGAGGCCAACTATGAATATTTATACCCATGTTGCATTGCTCACCTGTGGAACGCTGCTATTGACAGCCTGTGTTAACAATGACACGCCAAAACCTGTGGCAACTACCAACAGCACCAGCTTAGCGAAAACCACCGAGGCCGCATATACTACCGACGACAAAACCGTAAGCGTGAAAAAAATTGTGATGAAACGTGACGATGGCAAGGGCGAGCCGGGAACTGAGGTAAAAAACTTTAATACCAGCGATCGTGTTTGGCATTTTGAAGTTGGATTGGATCGAATTGTCACCAATAGCAAAATTAAAATGGATTTTACTGGCGTGAACACCAGCATCGGTAAAGACAAAAAACTGGGTGCGGTTGAAGGCAAATTATTAATCGCCAACAATTTAACTTTTAAAGTGCCGCTGACTGGC
This sequence comes from Chloroflexota bacterium, assembly GCA_018969115.1. GTDB lineage: Bacteria > Chloroflexota > Anaerolineae > J036 > Brachytrichaceae > AQU-03. Next base: position 1,071 of record JAGWYZ010000011.1, read on the forward strand.
AAAATGGCGGTTGGGCAATATCGCGGGGATGTGTATGTCGGCGAAGACGTGATTAAGCGGGTCGATTTTACGGTTGAACCAGAGCAAACTGGCGAAATAAGTATTACGGCGGTGCGTTTATTGGGCGATGATGGCAAAGGCGCAGCCAGAGCCGAAGTGAAAGAATTTAAATCCAATCAGCGTAAACAATTTTTTGAGGCCGATACCAAAGGCGCAAATGTGAAGCCCACTCAAGTGAAATGGGTCTTTACGGCTTTGGGTAGTCCCAATAACATAAAAATTACAGAAATTACAGATGAGCGCATTATTGAAGACACGATTTTGACTGGAAACCTCGAATTACAACGTGATTTTCCAGCTGGGCAATATCAGGTTGAAATATTTTTAAATGATAAATTGGCAAAACGTTTTACCTATGAGGTGAAAACAGAGGCGGCAGCTTTGGTATTTGCCGAGCTAAAATCTTATGGGGCAACTAACAAGATGCTTGAGGTGGCTGTGCCCAAAGATTGGGAGGTGACAGACAAGAGCAGCGCCGAAGAGACACAAATCGATTTTTACCATCCAAAATCTGAAGCCTATATGGCCGTATATGGATTTAAGGCCGAGCGCAAGCCCGATGCCGCATTTGTAAAAAACCAACTTGATAAATTTGTGGATAACGTTTACAAAGACGAAAAAGACTATGCTGGCAAAGCGGCTGAACCCCGCAATGATATTGCTGGCTCGGTCGCTGCCGAAAAAACCTTCACATTGAATGTGACGACATCGAGTGGCAAGACCTATAAGTATGGTGGTTTGGCGATTGCGCGGCATGATAACGGGGTGATGTCTATTCGCCGCATACTCATCACGCCTGAAGCCTTGGCGGCCAACCCCGGGGTGTTGCAAAAAATGATCGATGGTTATAAGGTCGCGGCCCCAGCCGCCGCCGAAGCCAAACCACTTACTATCGGTAAATTGACCACTTACAAGCATAAGTCGGGCGTATTTCAAATCGATGTGCCATCGGATTGGAAAGTGACGGATCAGAGCAAAACGGGTACGGTGTTAGTCAATTTTGTTGAGCCAAGTCAACGTGCATTGATTGTTGTAGAAGCATTCAGCACCAAGGATAAAAGCAACAGTGATGTGCTTAAAAAAGCTTTAGAAACCTATGTTAACAAAGGGTATGGCGATATGCCAAACTTTAAAACCGATAATCCTAAAGCCGAAGGGGAAAATTCAGCTGGTATGACATTTGTGTTTGACCTTGCAAGCAATGGCAAAACCACGAAAATGGTGGGCGCAGTTTATATTAATCGCACAGCAAATACCATTAGTTATTTGCGCAGTGTATTGCCATTGGCAGAATCTGGAAACGTGGAAAAACTTTTTGATACGATTGGTAAAAGTTTTAAAGTGAATGGCGCGGCAAAAATTTAGAGCTGCTTGCTTCTATTCCTCCCGAAATCGTCCTAAAGTATATTCGCTTTAGGGCAGCTTTTTTGTCTACCCTAAAATTGAAAAAAAGCCGCCGATTTTGCTCCATGTCAGTACGATAAGCAAAACAGAGGTAACTAAATCACATTTTTGCCGAACTCACTGTATGGGCTTTGAAGGTATGGGCAAAGCCCATACAGTGAGTTCGGCAAAAATGTGTTTGGGGTTTACCCGAATAAGGGTTAAAAAAAGCGAGTGTGCACATATTTGAGCACACTCGCTGGACGGGGAGGCAGGGATTCGAACCCTGGGTCCAGTTTTACCCGGACAACCGCTTAGCAGGCGGCTCCGTTCGTCCACTCCGGCACCTCCCCTAAGCTAAATCAGAAAAGTTAAGTTGCAAAAATTTTTATTTTTGCAATAAAACAATTCTTAACGGAAAGGGTAAGATTCGAACTCACGGTGAGCCTAAAGACCCACAACGGTTTTCAAGACCGCCGCATTAAACCGCTCTGCCACCTTTCCAAGAATAGATGAATTTTATCATAAGACAAAAGAAGGTTAAAAGAATTTGCATAAATTTAAGTATCTTAACTCGTATCTTCTCAATTATTGGGGTATCCCCTCAGAAATGTAATGTCTAACTCATTGTCACCTGGTGTTTAGAGCGGGTTTAACCCTCTTTAAACACCAGGTGATAGTAAGTTAGGCAAAAATTTGTTTTAATTTCTATCGTTTAATGATTTGCAGCCAACAAACGTTGGCGTTTTTCGCTAAGGGCAGCCATCAAGGTTTCAAATGATTTGCTGAATGAGGCAACGCCTTCGGTTTGTAAGGCTTCGGCCACCACATGAATATTGATGCCTAGCTGCATCAATTGGGCCAAAGTTTTATATGCTTGTGCAACATTCAAATCAATAGTACGGGCCGCGACGCCATGATCGAGAATCGCCGTGAGGGTGGCGGGTGGCACGGTGTTAACTGTATCGGGGCCGATCAGGGTGTCGATGTAAAGAACATCGGAATATTTTGGGTTTTTGGTGCCGGTGCTGGCCCATAATGGGCGCTGTACTCGTGCCCCTGCTACCGCCAGTGCCGACCAGCGTGCTCCGCTAAACAATTCGCCAAAACGGGCATAGGCAACTTTGGCGTTGGCGATGGCTGCTTGGCCCATGAGGGCGGCTCCCCCTTCGACTTTTTCAAGCAGCTTGTCGATGCTACTATCGACACGGCTGACGAAGAATGAGGCGACCGATGCAACTTTGCTTAAATCGCCGCCACCAGAAGCCCAATCTTCTAAACCGGTGAGGTAAGCATTGGCGACAGCTTCGTATTGGGCTGTGTCAAAAATCAGCGTGACATTTACATTCACCCCTGCCCCAATCAGGGTGCGAATGGCGGGGATGCCAGCAGGGGTGGCTGGCACTTTGATCATGATATTGGGACGACCCAAGGCGGCAAAAAGGCGTTTGCCTTCTGCAATGGTGCCGGGGGTGTCGTGGGCCAAGGTGGGGCTAACTTCGAGGCTAATAAAACCATCGGCTCCAGCCGTGCGCTCGTAAATAGGGTACAGCAAATCTGCGCCACTGGCGATGTCGGTCGTCGCTAAGGTCTCATAAATCTCGGTGACGCTTTTGCCTTCGTTGGTTAGGCGGCGAATATCTGCATCGTAATCGGCGCTGCCTGCAATGGCTTTTTCAAAAATGGTGGGATTGCTGGTGACACCTGTAACGCCTTTGTCAATTAAGGCTTGCAAATCGCCCATTTCAATCAGGGCACGGCGAATGTTGTCATACCAAATGCTTTGCCCGAGGGCATTAATTTGGTGAAGGAGGGTAGTAGTCATAATAATAGATAGCGAATCAGGCATTTATAACAGTCAAAATCACAATTAAAGCCGCAATAATGAAAAACATAGTGAGGTTAAACCGACGGGCGTTAAACCAGCGGGGTTGCCGCCACGAAGAATAACGTCGTCGATAACGCTGGTAACGATTTCGCATGGGGCTAACTATACACTGCGATAAAAATGATTTCGTCCACGATTTTTACTTCAAATTGCCGCAAACGCCGTCGGTCGGTGAGGCATTGGCCGGTCAATAAATCAAACTCCCAACCATGCCAAGGGCAGGCTAAAATTTCGCCATCGCGACCCCAAACCATTTGGCCGGGTTGCGATTCGAGAGTGGTGCCATCGACCCGCCCGACACAAATGGGTGCAAGCTCGTGTGGGCAAATGTTTTGCACCGCCACGACTTGCCCATTGACGTTAAATACGCCAATGGTTTTGCCTGCCACTGTGACCAATTTGCGAGCACCTGGCGGAAGCTCATTCAAGCTCGTGATTTGATATAGGGACATAGGGGTTTTGGATTTTAGATTTTAAATTTTGGATTAATCTTGAGGCGTGGTGTGAGTTGGTGTTTTTCGTGCGTTCGTCGAGGCGATAAAGTGCCCACGCTGTATCACGCAATACTTGTCGCCGATGGGCGGCAGGAATATGCCGACCGACAAAATCGGGGGTATCGCCATCCCAATGTGGGTAATCGCTCGAAAACATCAACATTTTCTCAATAGGCATCATAGCCAACAAATTTTGTAGTTGTTGCGGGTTTTCGGGTTCTTCGATGGGTTGGGTGGTAAGCAAAATATGCTCGTAGGCATAGTGGCTGGGCGGGTGAATGAGCCAGGGTGATAATTGACGCAAAGCTTTCCAATTTTTGTCGAAGCGCCACAAAACGGGTACAAGCCACGACACACCACCTTCGATCATGACAAATTTGAGTTTTGGGAATTTGACAAATACGCCCTCACTAATCAAACTGATCAGATGTGCTAAATAGCTGCCAACTAAACCGGTGTGCCATTCGAGGTAATTGCCGGGGTAGCCTGCTGCCGTCGGCACCCCTGACACGCCCAAGCCTTCGGTGCCGGGGTGAATGGCAACAGGCAAGCCACATTCTTCGGCGGCAGCATAAATAGGGTGATAGAGGCGGCTGCCATAAGCTGTACGCGAGCCACTAGGCATGAGCACCTGTACAAATTGGGGGTGCGCCGCCCAGCGGCGAATCTCGGCGGCGGCGTGCTGTGGGTCGGTGGGAGTGACATGAATGGAAGCCAGAATACGCGGACTGACAGCAAACCAATCGGTCACAATGGCCTCATTTACGCTTGACATAAAGGCACAGGCAAAATCAGTTTCGGGTGAAAGCCCGACGTTGATTAAGTCGGCATTCAAAATACCGTGTGAGAGTGCAAAACGGTCGAGATGATGTTTTACCATCGTTGCGGCATCGGCATCGACACGTTTGCCTTTTTCGGGTGAGTCATCGGGCGCAAAAATATCGTTGCGCCGCACCCCGTTGGGGTTCCAATATCCCAAGTGACCGGGGCCAGCATTGCCGGATTGCACACGTCGCCGCCATGGTTGGGGCAAAAAATCGGCCACCCGTTGTGGGTCGATATACGGGTGAATATCGGTATCAATTATCCACGCTAAATCATTCATTTAAAGGTATTTTAATGCCAAGATTATTATCGTTGTCTAGATAAATCTTTTTCAATGCCGATTACACGATATGCATTGCCAAACTACGATTGACAATGCATATTGTGCAATTGGCAAAAACCTCCAGAAAAGACTTTTCTGGATAGCTAAATCCTTCTCTATTTAATGTAATATTTGAAATTTTACAGTTGACAGATATCCTACATGTGACTATAATATAAATGAATGCTGAATTTGTTTAGTGCTTCGACTGTGCCAACGTTGCTTAAACGCTTGGATAACCCACCGTCATTGGCGCGTTCAGCACAAGATGCCATCCGCGAATACATCTTAAGCAATCGATTACCGCCGGGCAGTGAATTGCCACCCGAAACTGAGTTAGTAAAGCAGTTGGGCATTAGCCGAAATTCAGTGCGTGAGGCCGTAAAAGCCTTATCAGCTTTGGGCATGATCGAAGTGCGGCGGGGCAGTGGTTTGTTTGTGGGCGATTTTTCGCTCGACCCATTTCTCGACAGTTTGTCTTATAACGTATGGATGGAGCTTGATGCTTTGAGCGATTTGTTACAGGTGCGTCGGGTGCTTGAGGTTGGCATGATTGAGCAGGCTATTCATGAAATGCGCCCAGCTGACCATGCTAGATTAAAGGCAGTTTTGGCACAAATGAAAACGCTGGCAGATCGTAATGAGGAATTCCCCGAAGAAGATCGTGAATTTCATCGTTGTTTATTTTTGTGCTTAAATAATAAAGTATTGCTTAAATTACTTGATACCTTTTGGTTAATGCTCAGACGTGCAATTGAGAATTTGGAAATTGCCAATGTAGATGTGATGTGCACCTACGAAGATCACGCCGCGATTGCGTATGCGGTGTTTACTGGCGATATTGCTACATCACAAACAAAACTAGACCAACATTATGCCGGGGTGGCTACGCGCCTAGAAAAGACGCGCAAAGCTATTTCTAAACTCTAACTATGATTGTTTCAAATTTAACCCATATTCATGCGCAAATTCGCATGACCCCCCATTTCGAAAAAGCATTTCAGTTTTTGAGCCAAGCTAATTTGGCCGATTTACCCGATGGTCGGGCTGTAATCGATGATGACAATGTGTATGCCGAAGTGCAGTCGTATAACAGCAAACTCCATGCAGGGGCAAAATATGAGGCACATCGGCGTTATATCGACGTGCAATATGTGGTGTCGGGCGAAGAATATATTGGCTGGACACCCATCGAAAAGCTAACTGTAACTACCCAATATCATACCGAGCATGATTATTTGCTAGGTGATGTGGCTGCCAGTGATGTGATTTTAGTGCGATTACAAGCTGGGCAATTTGCCGTGCTTTACCCATTTGATGCGCACGCCCCACGTTTGGCAATCGATGCGCCGATGGCGATTAAAAAAATTGTCGTAAAAGTGGCTGTTAATTAATTGTGATTTTGATTCAGACTTAATTTGACAAGGTCAACTTAGAAAAGATGTATGCCAATTTCACTCTATTTGCCCTTACTTAGGGCAAGGGAGAATAGAGTGAAATTGGCAAAAGCGGCTAAGATATTGTCAAGCTAAATTCACTGAATCTATCAAAAACCAACAAAATTTAAAAGGAGGCAAAATGAAAAACAAATATATATCCTTGGCTATGGCGACCGGATTGGCGCTAGCAGCCTGTGCGGCACCTACCCCAACTGCCGCACCCAAACCCGCTGCAACAGCAGCACCCGCCGCACCAGCGGCAACAACCGCGCCTGCCGCACCAGCACCGGCAGCAACGACCGCACCCGCCGCACCAGCGCCCGCTGCAACGGCTGCGCCTGCCGCGCCTGCCGCCGCCCCCATTGCCAACACTGGCAACATTATCATCGGTGGCTTCGATGTCGGCCCAGGTGGGTTCCCAGAGCGCTTTGATAACTTTAACGCAGGTGCAGGTTACTATGCATTTGAGTTTTATCTGAGCAAACTGGTGCGTTATTGTGATGTTACCCTGAGCAAGATGTGCGGCGACTTGGCCGAGAAATGGGAAGTTGCACCCGATGGGAAGACGGTTACATTTTCGCTAAAAAATGCCAAGTGGCACGATGGTTCAGCTGTGACTGCCGATGACGTCGTTTTCACCATCAGCCGCCAACTTGATAAAGGCGCCAGCCGCTATGCCGGTTTCTTCTCTGCCATCAGCGGCAGCAAAGATTATGCCGATGGCAAAGCCGATAAAGTCAGCGGTTTGGCCGCTGTTGACCCCAAGACTGTCAAGATTTCACTCGACAAACCCAATACGCCATTGCTCGACAGCTTGTCGTTTATTGGCATTATTCAGAAAAAGCAATGGGAAAAAGTGCCCCCCGCTGATATGCCCAAGAGTGATATTTGGAAGAACGGCATCATTGGCAGTGGCCCATTCAAACTCTCGAAATATGTGACAGGCCAATATACCGAGTTTGTGCCATTTGATGATTATTTTGGTGGTAAGCCCAAAGTTGACAAACTCATTAACCGCTATTTTCCCGAAGCTGGCACAGCCTTGATTGCCTTGCAAAAGGGTGAAATTGACTTCACTTATGTGACTGTTGATGAATTGGATAAGCTGAAGAGCAATGCCGACCTGAAGATCATTGAAGGGCCTTCACTCGTAGGGCAATCCATGTATTTGAACTTGCGCATTAAGGAGTTTGATAACAAGCTCGTGCGTCAAGCCATCATGCACGCTGTTGACCGCGATACGATTATCAAGACCCTATGGAAAGGCACGGCCTTGCCAAGCAATTGTTTCTATTCACCGGCTGGCCCTTATAACAGCAAGAATGCTAACCCCTATAAGTATGACGTAGCCAAGGCCAAAGCCTTGCTCAAGGAAGCCAATGTCGATCTTGCAAAATTGGGCGAAATGGAATTCTTGACCTATTATGGCGACCAATTGTCGAAAGACATGTTGGCTGTTATTTCTGAGCAACTGAAGGAAATTGGTTTGAAGACGAAGTTGCGCTTTGTCGATGTGCCAACTTTCAATAGCGAGTTTTATACCAAAGAGCCAAAGTGGGCCTTGGGTTGGGTGGGTGCTGGTAACGGCCCCGAACCAGACAATGCCTATACCTCGCATCACTCTAGCGAAGAATGGCCGAAGGGTATTAACATCAACGTGATCAAGAATGCCGAGCTAGACAAATTGCTCGACGCTGGTCGCGTAGAAGGTGATCCCGCCAAGCGCCAAGAGATTTATCAGAAGATTTGCCAATTGAGCAATGATGAAGTGCTCCGTGGTTATATGCTCGAAAGCACCCGTTATGGGGCCGCCAGCAAGAAACTCGGCAATTTCATCTACACCCCATCACCCGGTGGTGGTCGTTACTTGGCCTACCCAGAAAAGTGGACTAAGCAATAAGCGTATTTTGTAGGGGCACGGTCGTGAGTGACCTCACGCTAGGCCGTGCCTCTACTACAAAAACCACACATCATGTACCCAAACCCACTTAAAACAAAGATCAAAAATGGCGAGTTAGTGCTTGGCACTGTGCTCGATGCGCCTACGGCGTTTGTGGCTGCCTCAGCATGTAGAACTGGAGTCGATTTTTTATGGATCGATACCGAACACGGCCCCTATGGCGCAGAGAAATTAGATGCTATTCCATCGATCATTCGCAGCAAAGGGGTCGCACCCATGATTCGTGTGGCATGGAATGACCCAGCCCTCATTAAAAAAGCCTTTGATGTTGGGGCGGTTGCGGTAATGATACCGCAGATCAATACCGTAGAAGAAGCCCAATTGGCAGTGCAATATGCGCGTTACCCACCTTATGGGCAACGTGGTATTTCGCCAAGCTGGCCGGTGATTGCTGGCGAAGATTGGGTAAATGTGATTAAAACCGCCAATGAAGAGACAGTAGTCATTTTACAAATTGAAAGTGTGCAAGCCTACGAGAACCTAGATGCCATTGCCAAAGTGCCGGGTGTCGATGTGCTATTTGTGGGGCCAATGGATTTATCGGCCTCATTGGGGCTAATTACCAATATGGCCTCGAAAGAGGTACAGGATATCATGCGTGATGTGCCCAAACGGCTTGCTGGGACCGGTATTGCTACAGGCACAACCTTGACCAATATTGCCGAATTACAAGAGAAAAAGAGCTGGGGCTATAACTTTCTCAATATCGGTAGCCCAATGGCTTATGGTGTGCCTGCGGTCAAAGAACATATCGCTACCTTACGCAACAGTTAATTTATCGAAAAGAGGTACGAATTGAGGAAACGCCGATTTCACAATCCCTTTGCAAGGGGCTAGATTACTGGCCTATGCTTGCCAAGGGATTGTAAAATCAGGTCAACCTGTATTTTTATGCCGTCCTTAGTAGAGATAATAGTAGAGATAATAGTAGAGATAATAGTAGAGATAATAGTAGAGATAATAGTAGAGATAATAGTAGAGATAATAGGAGCCATTCTGTGATCCAATACATATTTCGCCGCATTTTTATCAATATACCGGTGCTTATTGGCATCACAATGGTGGTGTTCATTGCCATTGCATTAGCCCCGGGTGACCCAATGTCGTCATTTATCAGCCCCGAGCTTGCCACCGACCCAGCCATGTTGGCGCGTATGCGGGCCGAATTTGGATTTGATCAGCCTTTATATATTCGTTATTTTAATTGGTTGGCCCAAGTTTTGCAGGGTAATCTGGGCTATCGCATCAAAACCTATGACCCTGTCTTGCGCGTCATCGTTGAGCGAATTCCAGCCACTCTATTATTGATGTCGAGCGCTTTATTAATCGGTATCACTGTCGGCATCCCGCTTGGCATTTATTCTGCGCTCAAAAAATACTCATTGCCCGACATGATTTTAACTGCTGGCGTATTTTTAGGGGTCAGCACTCCTGCCTTTTTGATCGGTTTAGGCTCACTCTTTTTATTTTGTTTGCAATTGCGCTGGTTTCCGGCGGGTGGCATGCATACTCTGGGGCAAGAAGAATCGTTGCTAGATACGCTCCACCATTTGGCGTTGCCCGCGCTTATTTTAAGCGCCAATTATGTGGCCAGCATGTTGCGCTATACCCGCGCCAGCATGTTAGATGTGATTAGCGAGCAATATGTCACCACCGCCCGTGCCAAAGGCTTGTCTGAGCCAATCGTCATTTTGCGTCATGCGTTGCGCAATGCCCTTATCCCCATTGTCACCGTGATCGGCTTCTCCATCCCCAATTTGTTGGCGGGTGCGGTCTTTACCGAAACCATCTTCGCATGGCCGGGCATGGGGTCGGTGTTTGTCGATGGGGTGAACTCGCGCGATTTTCCATTGGTGATGGGGATTACGCTCATCACGGCCACCACCGTGCTTATTTGCAATTTGCTCACCGATATCGCCTACGCCTTCATTAACCCCAAAATTCGCTTTGGTTAAGCGTTTCGTCACCCTACTATCAACCCATGTCAAATACTTCTACCCCACAAAAACCACCGCCACCGCTCACCCCCACCGCGCGTGCTTGGCGACGTTTTAGGCGCAGTAAATTGGCCGTGATCGGGCTATTTATGGTGGCATTAATGGCGATTTTGGCAATTGGCGCGCCCTTCATTGCTCAATATGACCCGCTTAAAAATGACCTGCTCAACCGTGCCAAGCCACCCACCGTCGAACATTGGTTTGGCACAGACCGCACTGGGCGCGATGTTTTTGCTCGTACTATTTATGGCGGGCGCATTTCATTGATGGTTGGCTTGGTGGCAGTCACACTCTCAGTCACCATCGGCACTATTATGGGCTTAATCAGCGGGTTTTATGGCGGTATTGTCGATAATTTTGTCATGCGTCTCACCGATGTCATCATGAGTTTCCCGCCCATCGTCATCATCATGGCCTCCATTCCCATCACCGCCAATTTGTTGTCATCCGACAACAGCATTTTGGCAATTATGGCCGTGATTGGGCTATTAACATGGCCGCAGTTGGCGCGGTTGATACGTGGGCAAACCCTGATTGTGCGTGAAACTGATTATGTAACTGCCGCCCAAAGCCTTGGCGCAAGTAAAACGCGGCAAATGTTTGTGCATATTTTGCCGCAATGCTTGGCCCCACTCATGGTGTTTGCCACCTTCGGTATCGCTAATGCTATTTTGCTCGAGGCTGGCCTCAGCTTTTTGGGCCAAGGTGTGCAGCCACCCACGCCCAGTTGGGGCAATATGGTCGAGAGCGCCCGCAGCCTCGACATTCTCGAAAACCTGCCTTGGACATGGGTTGCACCTGGTATCTTTACAGTCATTACGGTCGTTTCGATCAACTTTATTGGTGATGCACTGCGTGATGCGGTTGATCCACGATCAAAGTAGAGGCACGGCATGCCGTTCTATAGCGTAATAAAAATGAACGCCCAATACGTCACTACAGCCAAGGTCTATATTGACCAACTCAAACGTTATCAGGCTATCGAAACCCATCTGGCCCGTTTGTTGGGGGGCTGGCTGCCGGGGGTAGAACGCTGGGAAGTAAAAAAGCAAATTGCCTATCATATTTGGGCTGATATGCAACATAGCCAGCGCATCCGCACCCGATTATGGGAATTGCGTATTACCAACCCAGACCGCGATGTGGATGCCGGTATCGAAAAGGCAATTGAGGCGCTGGCCTGCGCCCAACATGATTATGAACTGATTGCGGGGGTGTATTTGGTGTTAAAAACCGAGTTGTTGGCAGCTTACAAACATTATGTCGCCACCACCTTTAGCGTCTACGACTATCCTAGCATCCTGACTCTCAATACCATCATTCCCGAACTCGAGGCGCAGATCAATTGGGCCAGCCGTGTGGTGGGCGAATTGGCCAACAATGGCGAAAAACGTCGCCAAACCCAGCGTTGGCTGCAATTTGCCAAAGAGATCATCAACGCAATGGGTGGGGTGAATGGTGATAAGCCTATCCATGATTTGCCCATTGCGCCGCCGGGTTATGCCCTGCTGTTGCCATTCACCCAAGCCAAACGCGACGAGCGCTTTAAGGTGCAAATTATTGGCAGCCCCATGCCTGATGAAAATGATGTGATGGCGTATATGTTGTGGCAATTTTCGAATTATGTGCAAGAAATGCAGGCCGCCGAAACCCTCGCTACCACTTTGTGGGAGGTAAAAGGCATGGAGTGGGAGTTTTATTACGATGTGGCGCGACATTGTTGGGATGAGGTACGACATTCAGAATTGGGCGAAAATCGTCTCAACCAATTGGGTTATCACATTACCGATTTTCCATGTTCAATCGGCAGCTATGGCTGGCGGCAATTGTTTAACCCGCTTATTCGCTATTGTGCCCTTACTTATGTCATTGAGGCTGACTCATTTAAGTTGAAGCACAACAGCTACCAAAAATATTTAGCTGAAAACGATATGGAATCGGCGCAAGCCATCATGTATGACATCATGGATGAAACCATGCATGTGCGTTTTGGGCAAAAATGGGTTCCAAAAATGATGCCGCATTATCAGGAGCAAAAAACGTTGCAAGCATTAATCGACGAATGCCGCAATATTGTGGCCAAGCATAGTGTTTCGCCAGCCCAACGCCAAGCGGCGTTGGCAAAATAAATAATAGTTGAATAATTTAATAGTTGATTGGTTGATTGAGAACACACGAGCCATGATTTATCAATCAACCAACCAATCAACCAATCAACCAATCAACCGTATTTGTTACAAAAGGAGTATCGATGAATTTACTACCCGGTGTTACCTCTCATTATGTTCAAACCTCACGCTTGAAGATGCATTATTTGGACTATGGCCCTGATGATGGCATCCCCGCTATTTTGATCCACGGCAACCTCTCGACAGGCCGATTTTATGAGCATATTATGCCAAACGCCCCTGCTGGCTACCGATTCATCATGCCCGACATGCGCGGGTTTGGTGATACTGAGCGCCTGCCGATTGATGCCACACGTGGGTTGCGTGATTGGGCCGATGATACTTATGCGCTTGTGCAAGCGTTGGGTATCACTCAGCCAGTGCATTTGTCTGGCTGGTCAACGGGTGGTGCTGCCGTTGCAGCCTATGCGATGGATCGACCCGCGCAAGTGGCCTCGCTCACCTTTATTGACCCTGTCTCGCCCTATGGCTTTGGCGGCATGCATGTTGATGGAACCCCATGCTACCCCGATTATGCCGGTTCGGGTGGTGGCACGGGCAATCCTGACTTTGCCCAACGCATTGCCAATGGTGACCGCTCGTCAGAATCGCCACTCTCGCCGCGTAATGTCATCAACTCGTCGTATTGGGCTGCCAGCCACCGCGAGCCAGCCGAGCGTGAAGACATGATTGTCGATGAATTGTTGAAATCGGTTACAGGCGACGACGGCTACCCCGGCGACTTTACTCCTTCGGCCAATTGGCCCGGCATTGCGCCCGGCACACGCGGCATTCTCAATGCCCTATCGGGCAAATATTGCAACTGGGCTGGTATTGTCGACATTACCCCCAAGCCGCCGATTTTGTGGGTGCATGGCAGTGCCGATATTGTGGTGGCTGATGGCTCAGCGTGGGAGATGGGCACACTTGGCAAGATGGGCATCATCCCGGGCTGGCCGGGCGATGCGGTTTTCCCGCCACAAATGATGGTGACTCAAATTCGCAATGTGCTGCAACGCTACGCCGACCAAGGCGGCAGTGTGCAAATGGAAATGTTTGAAGGTTCAGGTCATGGCCCCGTGTTCGATGCTGCCCAACGCTTTAGCGACACCTTCTTTAGACACATCTCAAAATGAAGGATTGGGGATTGGGGATTGGGGATTAAGGATTATTTTCAACTCATGACTCACGCGCAATCCCTAATCCCTATTCCTCAATCCTTCATCCTTTCCCCCATGCTTACCCAACAACTTCGGTTTTATCCCAATCGGCGTATCGTCGCCGAGCCATATGAATTGCCCCCCCCAGCCCCCAACCAAGTGCTGGTAAAGGTAAATCGTAGTGCCATTAGTGCTGGCTCTGAGATGAATTTTGTGCGGCACGGGCCGGAAGCCTATGGTATTGTGCCAAAGCCCGGCGATGCCAGCTATAACATCGGCTACATGGCAACCGGGCAGGTAGTGGCGCTGGGTGATGGCGTGACCCAAATTGCGATTGGCGAGCGGGTGCTGACCGGGAGCACGCATGCCAGCCATTGCTTGGTTGATTTGTCGAAAACTGGCACGGTCATGGACCGCATCCCCGACAATGTGAGCGATGACGCGGCTTGCTTTGCCATTCTTGGCGATGTGGCCTTGCATGGGGTGCGTCGTGCCAATTTGCAAATTGACCAAGCCGTAGCGGTGTTTGGCATGGGCATGGTGGGGCAACTTACCATTCAATTGGCGCGTTTATCGGGGGCTTATCCGTTGATTGCGGTTGATTTAGATGACGCACGGTTGCAGATGGCTCGTGCCGCTGGTACAACCCATACTATTAACGCCAGCCGCGAAGATGCTGTCGCCCGTATTCGCCAAATTACCAGTGAATTGGGGCGGGTGACAGGGGCTGAGGTCATTTTTCATTGCACGCAAATTGCGGCCATTTTGCAATCGTTGCTTGAAGCCTGTGCCAATCGTGGCAGAATTATCTTGACTGGCAGCCCACCCGGGACGGCGACCATTCGGCTGCAAGAAGATTTGCTGCGCCGCGAGATTAGCATTACTGGTATTTATGAATCTGGCATGAACGAACCTCATGCTTATTGGGCGTTTACCCGCGAACGTAACCGCCGCGCTTGTTTGCGTATGATGTCGCAAGGCACGCTGATGATCGAGCCGCTGATCACGCATCGGGTTTCATTCGCCCAAGCCCAAGCCATGTATGACATGATGGCCAGCAGCCCCAGTGGTTGGCTGGGGGTGGTGTTTGGTTGGGGCGAGGATTGAGGGTTAGAGATTAGGGATTGCATGTGACGCATGACTCACAAATAATCCTGAATTCTCACTCCCTAATCCCTAAAATATTATGAATGCAAAAGACTTTAACGTAAATGCGCTGGCGGCTAATGAAAAGCATCGGCTGTGGCTAGATATAGATGGTTGGCAATTGCCGGTGTTGTGCATATGCGGGGCGAGCGCTGGGCCGAGATTGGTGTTATTTGGTGCGGTGCATGGTGATGAATATGATGGGCCAGAGGTTATTCATCGCATATTTGCGCAGGTGCAGCCCGATCAATTGTGCGGTACATTGCTTATGGTTCCGGTATGTAATGTGCCGGCTTATGAGGTCGTGCAACGTAGTTCGCCCATTGATGGGGCAAATTTAGCGCGGGTATTTCCGGGCAACCCCCGTGGTGGTATTACCGAGCAAATTGCCTATTGGCTGACCGAAAAATGCATTCGTGGGGCCGATCTGTTGCTGGATATTCATAGTGCCGGTGTGGCATATGACTTGCCAAATATGGTGGGCTGGACGCACAGCGATGCACCACATCATCAAGCCGGTGAAGCCGCGGCGCGGGTGTTTGGTGCGCCAGTGGTATGGGCACATCCCGCACCTGTGCCACCCGGTCGTAGCCTTAGCGCCGCCGATGGATTAGGCGTGCCATCGCTATATACCGAGGCCCCGGGCGGAGGGCGCGTTAGCCCCGAAACCCTGTCGCTTTTTGTAAATGGCGTGACAAATGTGATGCAATACATGGGGATGTTGGCCGGTAAGCCAACGCCTGCCGCCCCACAACATGAGTTAATCGGTAATGGCAATCTCGATCAAACCATCTTGTCGCCCTGTGCTGGGCATTTTCGTGCTGATGTCAAATTGTTGCAAGACGTGAGGTTCGGGCAACGCCTCGGCACTGTGTATGATTTGCTTGGCAATGAATTGGCAGTCTTGACCGCCCCCGCTGATGGGCGGGTTATTTTGTTGCGGGCGTTGCATCGGGTAAAAGTTGGTGATGGATTGGCCCAAATCACGGGAGTGAATCGTTGAGGGTTTTAGAAGTTGAGAGTTGAGAGTTGAGGGTTAAGAATGAGACATAAGTCACGAGTCATGAGTTGCGACTCTTGACTCATCACTTGTGACTGACCTTAACAACTTAAGGATAAAAATAAAAATATGACAAAAAGACCACATGGCTTAATTACAGCCACCTATACCGCCTTTCATGCAGACGGTAGTTTAAATTTGAGCGTGATCGCTAAACATGCTGACCTGCTGGTGCGCAATGGTGTAAAAGGTGTGTTTGTATGCGGAAGTACTGGCGAAGGCGTAAGCATGACGACCGATGAACGTATTGCCTATGTCAATCGTTGGTGCGAAGTGGGTAAAGATAGCTTGAGCGTGATCGCCCATGTTGGGCATAGCAGCCTAAATGATGCGCGTGCGATGGCGGCTGCCGCGCAAAAATCGGGCGCACATGCCATCTCGACTGTTGCACCGAGTGTGCTTAAACCCGCCAATGTTGAAGATTTGGTTGAGTGGTGTGCCGCTGTTGCTTCGGCTGCGCCAGAATTGCAATATTACTACTACCACATCCCCATTCTCACCACCCTACGGTTTAACATGGTGAAATATA
Organism: Chloroflexota bacterium; assembly: GCA_018969115.1. Classification (GTDB taxonomy): domain Bacteria; phylum Chloroflexota; class Anaerolineae; order J036; family Brachytrichaceae; genus AQU-03. The sequence goes on from JAGWYZ010000011.1 coordinate 17,502, forward strand.
TGGAATTGGCTTCACAACGCATCTCGAATTTTTGCGGGATGAAGTTTACAGATGAAGATTTATTTGAATTGGGGCGTTGTGTCGATTGGAGCGGCGGCAAACATTCGCTGTATTTTGGCCGTGATGAAATTTTGTTGTCGGGTTTGGTAGTGGGTGTGCAAGGTGCGGTAGGCAGCACCTATAACTATAGTGCGCCGGTATATAACCGTGTGATGGCAGCTTTTGAAAAAGGCGATATGAAAACGGCCATGCAAGAACAAGCCCGTGCTCGCGAAAGTGTGCAAATTCTGAATGATTTTGGCGGTGGCGCAGGGAAAGCTATGTTGCGCACCTGTGGTATTGATTGTGGCCCAATGCGTTTGCCCAAGCGCAGCATTACCCCTGAAGCTGAAAAGCAATTGTTGGCGCGGCTCGATGCTTTTGGCTGGGATGAAGTTCGTTGTCGGTAAATAATCTGAGTTGCTACTCGGCATTTCGAAGTTTTTAGACACTAGCCTGAGGTTTGTGTCCAGCAAGTAAAATGGATTTGCTCGCTTCTCAATCAGCGGCGAGTCTGGAGGTCGAGGCTTTAGTCGGTTAGTAACACGGCTGACGCTTTTGTTAATGGCATAGGCTTTGATTGGGTGAATAACCGGCTAAAGCCTCGACCTCCTAAGCATTTCGTTACCCTACGGTTTCCGCGGCCATACACGCGCTAAATCGTTATGCGTCTGACGGTAGGCGTAAACAAATTGATGACAAGCGGCGCGAGCAAACAAAACACCCCACCGACTAGGGCCGCCAATGGTGCATCATAATGATCGGCCAGCCAGCCAATAAACAAGCTGCCAAAGGGGGCGATGCCTTGTAAGGCCCAAAAATAAGTGCTCATCACTCGCGCTCGTAACGTGTTAGGAACGGCCAATTGAATGAGGGTATTGGTAAGTGAGAGCGCAGTGACCGTACCCCAACCGATCAACATCATTGTCAAAAGCGAGAGTGGTAGCCAGCGTGATTGGCTGAAAGCCAGCAGCCCAATGGCAAACACAAATTGCCCAATGGTCAAGAGCAACCCTTTGCGTTTGAGCGATACGCTCGAGGTGGTCACAGTAACGGCAGCAATCAGCGCCCCAAGCCCCTGCGCAAAAACCAAAGCCGTATTGCGGGCCGCAATATCGGCTTGAGTATCGTTTGTTTGGGTTAAAACATCGTGTGCAAAAACCGGGATTTGTTGAATGTTGGGAAAGCCGAAAAAGCTCATTAAACTTGCCATGAAGATGAGCGTGGTGATGAGAGTTGACGTGGTAATGAACCGTTGCCCTTCACGCAGGTCATATATCACGCTGTGTCGTTCACTGGGGGCCGTATTAATCGGGGCAGGATGAATGAGAAAGAGGCTAACAATGACAAATAAAAACGAAATACCGTTGGCTAAAAATGCCCAACCCTCCCCCTGATCTTGCAACAACACCAAAAATGGCGTAGAAAAAAGCGGGCCGACCACTCGCGCCATATTAAAACTGGTGGAATTTAGCCCAATGGCATTGGGCAAACCCTCTTTTCCCACTAATTCAATCAACATGGCTTGCCGCGCTGGCACCTCAAGTGCTTGTCCCACCCCAGCTATAAATGATAACGCCACAATCCAGCCAATCGTAATATGACCGCTCAGGGTGAGGGCCGCCATCGTCAAAGCCTGCAACATCAGTAGCGTTTGCAGCACTATTACCACTTGGCGTTTATTCATACGCTCAATATACACCCCAGCCGGCAATGTGAGCAATAAGGTGGGCAAGGTTGTGGCAAAACCGATCATGCCCAGATAGAGGGGTTGATTGCTCATGCGGTAAGCCAGATAAGGCTGCACCGTGTTTTGCATCCATGTGCCAATGAGTGAAATTGATTGCCCGATGAAAAAAATGCGAAAATCGCGTGATTGCAGCGCGGGAAAATGGGTACTTTTGGGCATGTAAAGTATGATAACAGCGTTCTGTTTTTGGCTTGAATCCTCGGACTAAGAGGTTGTATAAAAATACATTCTGTGTGTTCTTTGTAGGCTTGTGAGAGGTTTTGGAGTGATGAAAATAGTTTTTATACTAACGCTAAATACAATGACAACAAAACGTTTCCTTGCATAGCCTCTCACCAAATCACAGTACAATTCTCGGCGTGAGCAAGCAAAAAACACGAGTGGTGGTAGCAATGTCAGGCGGGGTGGATTCATCGGTGGCGGCGGCGTTGCTGGTTGAGCAAGGTTACGATGTGGTCGGCATTATGCTGCGCCTATGGGCCGAAGAGGGCAACGATGCCTATGGTCAACCCAACGCCAACCGTTGTTGTGCCCCCGAAGCTGTCGCCGACGCCCGCGCCATCGCCCAACAACTCGGCATTCCATTTTACGATGTTCATGCTGAGCAAGTGTTTAAGCAGCGCGTGGTTGATCCTTGGATTAATGGCTACGCCGAAGCCACCACGCCCAACCCGTGCTTTAATTGCAATCGTAGCATTCGCTTTGGTTTTTTAATGCAGCGGGCACTGGCTTTGGGGGCAGACTATATGGCGACTGGGCATTATGCGCAGGTGCGGCAATATGATGACGCAGCGGCTGAGGCTGGGGTGCGTTTTGCCTTGGCGAAGGGGCGTGATGCCAAAAAAGACCAAAGTTATGTGTTACATGTGCTTGGGCAAAAAGATTTGCGGCGTGCCATGTTTCCATGTGGCGGTTATGTTAAGAGCGAGGTGCGCGAGTTAGCCCATAAATTTGGGTTGCCCACCGCCGAGCGCCCCGAAAGCCAAGACCTGTGCTTTTTGACACAAGGCGATTATCGCGGGTTTTTGGTGCGCCAAATGCCCGAAGTGGCGGTGCCCGGACCGATATTTACAGCGGCAGGTGAGCACATTGGGCAACACGATGGCTTGCCGTTTTATACCGTTGGGCAGCGCAAAGGGCTTAATTTGTCGGTTAAATCATCGACCAGTGAGCCAATGTTTGTGCTTAAGTTAGATGCCGCCCGCAATGCGTTGGTGGTTGGCCCAGCCTCAGCGCTGGGGGCGCGTCAGGTGATGGTGCGGGCTATGCATTATTGTGCCGATGTGCCGCCCAGCGGCCCCATCGCTGCCACTGCTAAAGTGCGCTACAAGGCCAAAGAGGCCAGCGGCACGCTTTACCCCAACCCCAATGGCTCGGCGCGATTTGAATTTGATGAGCCGCAACGCGATGCCACCCCCGGTCAAGGGCTGGTGGTGTATGTGGGCGATGAGGTTGTGGGTGGCGGATTGATCGGCAGAAATGAGTGAATGAGTGATTCTTTCATTCGGTCATTTACTCATTCACTCATTCATTCATTTACCCAAACATCGCCTTTGCCAAGGCCAGCCCGCCGACCCCCAAAAACACGCCGCCCACGCCTACAAATTGGCTGATAAGCAAGGCTGTGCCACAGCCCATAAACACGGCAAAGATGATAAGCCAACTGAGCCGAGAAATACCATGCTCGATGCGGCGCAGATCGTTGGTGCTGGCTTGGCTCAGTTGGGTGCGTATTTCTAATTGCCCACTCAAGGCGCGTGACAGCACTTGATCGGCTTGGTTGGGCAATTGTACCGTTTGACGCAACAACTTAATGACTTCATCCAGCACATCTTGCGCCCCGCGTTTGCTCGATTTTTGCGCCATGCCTTGGGCAAAGGGCTGAATCTCTTTCCAAGGGTTAAATTTGGGGTCGAGGGCGGTGCTCATGCCGCTCAAAATATTGGCGGCGCGCCCCAGATAAAGCATGTTTTGTGGCATTTGAAAGGGCAAAGTGCTGAGCAGATCCCGAAATTCGGCCACAAAGCTAAACATCTCGTCGAATGACACATTCACCAGATCGGTGGTGTTTAGCCCCCAAAATTTGTCAAACAACATCGATACTGCTTGCTCAATACGAAAAAGATCGGCCCCGGGCAAAAACATACCCATGCGCTGGGCCGCCGCCGTTACCCGTCGCGCATCTTTTAGGCTGGTGGCAATAATAATTTCACGCAGCTCTTTTTCATAGGCTTTAGGCACTGTGCCAACCATGCCAAAATCGATAAAAGTGAGGCGAAACGGGCGCGTGCCATCGGTAGGAACCTCAATGTCGAGTTGGGTGGCCTGCGCCACATCGAGCGGCTGCACAAATAAATTGCCCGGGTGTGGGTCGGCATGAAAGAAGCCGTCGGTAAAAAATTGCTGCAAATAGGTGTCGAACAATTTGCGTGCCACCGCCACCCGTGAAATATTGGCGCTGGCCAAGCCGTCATAATCGGTAATTTTGATGTCTTCGACATTTTCTAACACCAACACGCGGCGCGTGGTGAGGGTTTTATAGGGCTTGGGAATCCGCACTTGGGCATCGTGGGCAAAATGATGGGCGAATAACTCGGCGTTGCGTGCTTCTTGCTCATAATCTAGCTCGGCCAAAATGCCATCGCTAAATTCACGCACCAAGTCATCGACATTGGCGCGTTCACGCACCAACCGATACCATTTGGCCCAGCCCATGATGGTTTTAAGCGAGCGCAGGTCGGTTGCTACAATTTGGTCGAGGTTGGGGCGCTGCACTTTTATAATCACGCGGGTGCTTTGGGTGATGGGTAATGCGGCAGACGCGACATTGACATTTAACAAAGCGCGGTATGCCTGCCCAAACGAGGCTGCTGCGATTGGATCGGGTTCAAATTCGGCAAACAATTGGCTGATCGGTTGACCCAATTCATGCTCGATGGTGCGAATGACTTGGTCAGTTGGCTCAGCGGGCACGGCATCTTGCAAATCAGCTAACTCGGCGATAACGCTTGGCGGCAAAATATCGACGCGGCTGCTGAGAAATTGGCCGAGCTTGATCCATACCCCGCCCAAATCGAGGGCCAAGGCGCGAAATCGACGGGCAAAGACAATCATGCGGCCCAATCGGCCTTGTGCCACCCGCGTTTGCCCAAGCAGTCGTGACAAAATTAATTCCCAAAAGATGAGGCTAAGAAATAAGCGTGCCCCAAACCACAGGGCGCGTTGCGATCTACCACGAAGATTGGGTGGGGTGGGGGTGTTGTTTTGTCTCATTTTGGGCAAGTTTAGCTGGCACGGGTGAATTTTGTTTGAGTTTTTGCCTACCTTACGCGCTATTTTATTTTGCTGATACAAATCAAATACTTGTGTGTGAAACTAATCGGCGGGGCATTCGTAATATATGATGTAACATGTGCTTTGGGTAAAGATTACTCGAAACACAACGGATGTCATGTGAAACAAGATCAATTATTCCGGCCTGAATCGTTAAAACAGGCAACTCAATCCTTATTTTCATATGCGTTATTTCGCCCAGAAAGCGCGATTGTGATCGCCCTGAGCATATCGGGGGCTGGGGCCACAGCACTAGGTGTGTCATTTGTGCCCGGCACATGGTGGATGTGGCTCGGTCTCGGTTTGATCGGTGAGGTTGGCATCGTATGGACAACTTTGCGGGATGACCAATTGCGGCATCGTATTTTGGATGAGATGTTTCGGCAGCAATTTGATTTAAAAAGCATCGTGTTGCCCGAATTGCGCCAAAAATTAGTCAAGGCTTTGGAATACCGCGATTTGTTGGTGCGTGAAATTGGACGCAAAGACAATGGGACGCTCGATGCCCATTTATTTGATGTGACGCGCAGTATGGAAGATTGGATTGCCCAGATTTACCGGCTGGCACAGGCCACCGATGTGTATGCGCGTGACCCCGTGATTGCGCGTGACTTGTTGAGTGTGCCCAAAGAGTTGGAACGTTTTGCGGCGCAGCGCAACCAAGCTCAAAGCAAATTGGTTTTGGATGAACTCGACAAAACGATTGCGATTAAACGCCAGCAATGGGAGTCATTGCAACGGCTGCGTGATGCGATGGCGCAGGCACAATTACAGCTCGATCATACTTTGGCGGCGATGGGTACAGTGTATATGCAAGCCAAATTGCTTGGCTCTAATGAGGCCAATTCTGGCCGCGCCCAACGTTTGCAAGCCGATATGCTCGAACAGGTGCATCAGCTTGAAGACACTCATGCCGCAATGGAAGAGCTGAGAAATTTTGAATTTAGAATGAAAAATTAAGGGTGGCAAGTAGCAAAGTAGCAAAGTAGCAGGTTGCAAGTGGCAAAGTGGCAAGTGGTAATGAGTAGGTAATGGGTTTCAGGTTGCAACTCTGCAACCTGAAACCCTGCAACCTATAACCTGCGACTGTTAAATTCAGCAAATTCGTTAACTATTTGAGAGTTAATTTTAAATTTTAAATTTTAAATTCTCAATTTTTAAATTCCCGCAGGAGGGAAATCATGCAATTAAATAAAACTCGAATCGTCTTTTTTCTGATCGTAGGTCTGGCTTTGACCGTTGTGTGTGCCGGGGCGGCGTATAACGCACTTGGGCCGCGTTTGTTTAACACCGGCACGCCAAGTAATGGCAATCCAGCTGCACAATCAACCATTGCGCCAGCCGCGCTAAAGCCACCCGCCCCGATTTGGGGCGCGGGTTATAAGGCCAATGACGGCAAGCCGACTTATATTTGCGGCACCGATGCTTTTGCGTCCTATTTAACCTTGGTGCAAATACAGGTGGCGGGGCTAGACGAAGCACGTGGTTTTCACCTCGGCATTGTGCCGTTTCAACTCAATAACAAACCCGAATATGCGCTAACTGAAGAACAAAGCAATGCCTTTGTTGAGGCGGGTGTATGGGATTGCGAATTGAATACCGCTGACTCGGTGGCCTCTAATGCACAAGGTGTGATTACGGCCATCATCGATGAAAGTGCCGGTGGCGATGGCATGTGGGCACGTAATATTCCGACCCTAAACGATTTAAAGGGCAAGCGTATTGCCTTTGTGCGTGACAGCTCGGCTGAGTATTTTATGTTGTATACGCTTTCGATTGCACGGCTAAACCCCAAGTTTGATGTGAAATTGGTGCCAGCCGAAACCCCAGACGAAGCGGTAAAACTATTTAATGAGGGCAAGGCCGATGCGGTGTCGGCATGGGAGCCGCAATTGTCGCGGGCCAAGCAAGGAGGTGGGGCATCGCTTATCACCTCTAGCCAATTACGCATTATTGTCGATGTCATCATCACCTCTAAAAAGTCGATTGCCGATAAGCCAAATGTGGTGCAAGCATTTCATGATGCGTGGTTTGAAGCGATGAAGCAACAAACTGAAAAGTTTGATATTGCCGCAGAGCAGATTGCCAAATGGGGCAATAATGATTGGAGCGAGATAAAACCCGGCACGGCTGGGCAAAATTTGCGCGAGCAACTGAAACAAATTGCGCAGGCCGATTTGGGGGCCAATGCGTTTGTGATGCGCGACCCGACCCCTATTTACAATCGGCTGACGATTGCGCGGCGGGTATGGGCGGCAGGTGGGGCCACTGTGTCGGCAGATAAGGTCGAGGACTTGGTCAACCCATCCTTCGTGGCAAAATCGGCCAGCCAAAGCCAATTGCAGCCCAGCGTACGCCCAGTTAACGACAGCTTTTCGATCTCGGCCAAGCTCGACTTGAGCGGGGTGAAGGTGCAAAACACCACGACCTTGGCGGTGCTGCCGTGCAACCGTTTTACCTTTTTGCCCGATAGCGCCACTTTGACGCTTGAATCGCGGCGGGTACTGGATGATTGTGTCGTGCCAACATTGCAGCAGTCGGTCGGGTTGTATTTGCGGGTGAAGGGGTCATCGGCGTGGCCCGGCCCCAAGGGAGCTTATACCGAGAAGCAGATTTTAGAATTTGCGCAAGCCCGTGCTCAAGCTGTGGTTGATTATTTGGTGTCGCAAAAAGTTGACCGCGCCCGCTTTGTGGTCGAGGCGGTTGTGCCGCCAGTCGAGCGCCGCGAAACCGACGACCCAGACAAACAGGCCGAAGATCGCTTCGTCGAAATGGCGCTGATTACATCGGGGCGGTAATAGTCAATTACGAATTACAAATTACGAATTGCTTCGGTGACTTGTGACTCATGACTCACGAGTCATCTGTCCCAATGCGTAATGCGTAATGCTTAATACCCAAAAGGGGAGGCTTAAATGAAACAGATATTTTCACAAGCGTTTTTTGCGTTTTTGCTAATGGCTACTTCCGCTTGTAGTGTGTTGCGGCAGCCGGTGACGAAGCCATCATCGGGTGATGTGGTGCTGACGGTGGTGGCAAATAGCAGTTTGCAGCCTTGGCTAGACAAGGCCACACTCGCGTTTAACACTGACCGTGTGCAGACGGGTGGGCGGCGCAACCTATTTGCGCAAGTGCGTTATGTTGAGGCGGGGCAAGCCGTGGCCGATATGGCCACATCCACCCCAAGCCTGTGGCTACCCGATAGTGAGGCGTGGGTGGATGTGGCCGCCGCCCGTAAGGTGGCTGGCTTTGCTGCCAATACTTGCGTAAGCACAGCGCGTAGCCCGTTGGTAATCGCCATGTGGCGCGATGTGGCTGAAGCCTTGGGGTACCCGGGGCGCACTTTGGGCTGGCTTGATATGAGCAGCCTGACTGGCGATGCCAGTGCGTGGGCTTATTACAGCGGCGGGCAATTTGGGCGTATTTTGCGGATGGCGCACCCCCACCCGGGTATTTCTGGGGCGGGGGCAGGCGCATTGTTGGCGGTGATGCAATCGGCCAAGGCCAACGCCCAACCCATCAGCCCCGCCGATGCCCAATTGCCAATTTTGCAGGCTTCAGTGTCTGCATTCGAGAGTGGCATCGCGCTGTTTGCCAATTCGTCTGAAGCCTTGGGCAAAACCATGCGTGAACGCGGGGTGGGATTTTTAGGGGCAGCGGTGCTTTATGAAAGCACGGTCGCCCAACTGAACCAGGCGGCAACTTCGCAGTCAACGAATAACAAATCGAGCAATCAACCCGACCTCATCGCCGTTTATCCATTTGAGGGCACGGTGATGGCGACGCACCCGGCCTGTTTAAACAGCAGCGCCAGTGCCGAGCAGCAAGAAGGGGCGCGTATGTTTCGCGATTATTTGCTAAAAGACACTGCTCAAAAATGGGCGGCGGAGGCCGGTTTGCGCCCAGTAAACGCGGCGGTAAAGGCTGAAGCGCGGGCGGGTATTGATCTCAATCAACCCAAAACCATTTTTGAGCGTCCGGCAGTTGGTGGGTTAGAGGCATTGCAAGGGGTGTGGCAGGCCAGCAAAAAGCCGATCAATTTGGTGATGGTGCTCGACACATCGGGCAGCATGAGCGGGGCCAAGATTGAAGGCCTGCGCAGCGCTGCTGCTACTTTTGTGGGGCAAATGAACAATGATGACCAAATTTCGATTGTTAGTTTTGCCACCGATATCAAAGTGTTGCTGCAAGGGCAAAAAGTGGGCACAGCCCGCGCAAATGCTATCAGCGCAGTAAAGGCGTTGCCTGCCAGCGGCAATACCATGCTTTATGATGCTATCGGCGCGGGGGCGGGGGTGATCAGCAAAACCAAGTCATCGCAGCGCACCAATGTTTTGGTGGTGCTCACCGATGGTCTGGACACGGGCAGCAAATTGTTTAAGTTTGACAATAATTTGATTGCCACTGCATCTCAAAACAGCACGACGGTATGGACAATTGCCTATGGCAACGATGCGGATAAAGACAAATTGTCGCAATTGGCACGCCAGAGCAACGGCAGCTTTTACCTCGGCAGCGAAGCCAATATTACGGCTATTTATCAAGAAATGTCGACGGCGTTTGGCGGCAGTGGTGGCATTGGGCGGTAGGTTGTGCTGATTTCATCATATTTAGATGCGCGAGATACCGCGCCTCTGAATATGATGAAATGGAATATACTAACCGCCTACATGAAAACTACGCAAAAACTCTATTACGGTTGGGTCGTCGTGGCGGTCACGTCGATCGTGTTATTGGTGTCGTTCGGCATTCGCTCATCGCCGAGTGTGTTTATGGTATCGCTCGAAAGCGATCTTGGGTGGAGTCGTTCGGCGATTTCGGTGGCGGTGTCATTGGGTCTGATCATTCTTGGCATTACTAGCCCATATGGTGGTATGTTGGTTGGGCGATTTGGCCCCAAGCGTATGACGGTGATTGCCTTGCTGATGATGGGCGTGACGTTGTTACTCAGCAGCCAAATGAATCAATTGTGGCAATTGAATGTGATGTGGGGTGGCTTTTTGGGCTTGAGCGGTGGTTTGGCTGGTTCGGTGTTAAGCGCAACGGTGTCTAACCGTTGGTTTGTTAAAAATCGCGGCTTGGTGACTGGCATTTTTGGCGCCGCCACCTCGGCTGGGCAATTGGTATTTGTGCCGGTATTAACTGCCATGTTATTAAGCTTTGGTTGGCGTAACAGTACTGCGGCGATGGGTGTGTTTATTTTGATCGTGCTTATCCCCGTCATTTTCTTATTCAAAGATGACCCCGCCGATGTCGGGCTTTTGCCCTTGGGCGCAACTGCGCCGATTTCGAAATCGCAAGCTGGCGCAGAGACCGGCCTGATGGCGCGAGCCGTGCGTAGCCCCGATTTTTGGCTGTTATGTGTCAGTTTTTTTATTTGCGGGGCTACCACCAATGGCATTATTGGCACTCACCTTATTCCTTACGCCATCGATTGCGGCATCCCGCAAGGAACGGCTGCAGGTGTGGTGGCCTTGCTCGGCAGCATGAACTTTGTCGGCACGTTGGCCTCGGGTTGGTTGACTGATCGTTATGACCCGCGTAAGTTATTATTTTTTTATTATGGCTTTCGTGGGTTGTCACTCTTTTTATTGCCTTTTGTGACCGATCCGCTGGGGTTATCGGTGTTTGCGGTTATCTTTGGGTTAGATTACATCTCGACCGTGCCACCCACGATTGCGATTGCTGCCGATACATTTGGCCGCCGTAATGCTGGCATCATTTATGGCTGGGCATTTTGTGCCCATAGCCTTGGCGCAGCGCTTTCGGCTTATTTGGGCGGTGTGACGCGCGACATGCTCGGCAATTATGGCCCGGCTTTCGTCGCGGCTGGCATTCTTGGCATTTGTGCCGCCGTGCTTGTCATGCGCATCACACGCCATGCGCCACCCAAGCCATTGGTGGCGGTCAGTTAGCCAGGGTTACCCAACTTCACCATATCCATCTGGCCATAGGCCAGATGGATATGGTGAAGTTGGCAAAAAATTGTTCGCCCTTACCAAGGTGATGTAGATCACTTAAAATCAAACATCACATATCTGCCAGGCCGAGCGCAGCGCTGTCAAAATATCGCCTTGGGGTTTAAACTCATGCCCAAGATAGCCATCATAGCCAGTGGCGGCAATAGCGCGGCAAATACCGCGATAATTTAGCTCTTGCGGCAAATCAGGGTCGTCAAAATCCCAGCGTCCGGGGTTGCCAGCGGTGTGCATATGCCCAATCCATTGCACATTGTCACGAATGGTGCGAATAATATCGCCCTCCATGATTTGCATATGATAAATATCGTAAAGCAACTTGACTGCTGGGCTATTCACCCGTTGACACACATCGACCCCCCAAGCCGTGCTATCGCATTGATATCCGGCATGGTCAACCTTGCTGTTGAGCAATTCCATATTGAGCAATACCTTGTGTTTTTCGGCAAAAGGCGCAATTTGGCGCATACACTCAGCGCAGGCTTCACGCGCATCTTCGTCGCTTTGGCCCGCATTAATATCGCCGCTAAAGCAAATCAACCCCAAAATATTGTGTTTGGCGGCCAATTCGATGCTGACACGCAACTCATCGATGATACGGGCGTGGTTGCTGCGCTTGTTCATGCCATCGCGCAGGGTATAGTGCCCACACATGCTGGCGATGCGCAAACCGGTGGCTTGGGCTGCGTCACATAATTCATCAAACACCACCCCATTTTGATTGCGTTGCCAAATTTCAACGGCTGGGTAGCCAATGGTTTTAGCCGTTTTAAGCAATTCAAATAGCGGCATATTGGCTGGTTGATATAGTGGTAAGCAGAAGGATTGTTTAATCATATAAATTAATGTTGCGCCCGTTCAATCACTCGTCGCGTCATAGCGGGGTCATTGGTGCATAGATCTTCGATGCCGATGGCGACCAATTGTGCCATAACTGGCTCACGCTCCTCGTGCCAACTCATGATGCGCAACCCAGCCGCCCGTACCCGTTCTAGCCATTCGGGCGTAATCAGGGCGCATGGGTCAAGGTAATCTTCCCATGCCAAATTCAAACCATCGGCATTACAAGCGCGGGCAATGAGAATAGGATCGATGCTGGCATTGCGGTAGCTAAAGGCGGTGCGGGCGTTGGGGTCAACCTGCTTGGCAAAAAATACATGGTCGGGGCGCGGCCCAAATAGCACACAACGATCGAGCAATTTGGCAGCCTGCAACGTTTGTACTACATAAGTTGTCACGGCTGCATCGGTGTCTTTAAATTCAACATAGATGCCCATGTCAAGCTCAACACACAGCGCGATTACCTCTTCCCATTGCGGAATCCGTTCAGCATTGGCGAGCGGGATGTTGAGTAAGCTGTCTAGCGTTAAGCGTTCGACCCGTTGCTCACATTCGCCCGGGATGGGAATGGTGGTATCGTGAAATACCAAGGCTTTGCCGTCGAGCGTGCGCCGGATGTCGGTTTCGATCATGTGTGCGCCCTGTTGTTTGGCAAGGCGAAACGAGGTCAGGGTGTTGTCGGTGGCATAACTTGACGCGCCGCGATGTGCCACAATTGAAAATTGGCTCATAGTTTCACCTCAAATGGGGGCAATGGCCCTTGAAATATGAGAAAACGAGTGGGCTTAAAGGTAATCATTTCGCCATCATTTATCTCAATTGATTTTGGCAAATAGAGTTTGAGCATGCCCAGATCGGGTGATTGCACAAACACTTTGCGATAATGGCCCAAATCGCTCACTTGCGTAATGCGCCCGTGCCAAGCACCTTCGCCAGTTTGGGTCACGATCACATCTTCGGGGCGAATGGCAATTTTGGCAGGTGCGGCAACACATTCGGCGGGGCTTGGTAGGCGTTGGTTGCCCACTTTGACCACACCGCCATTCACCTCACCGTCTAGCATATTCATTGCGCCAATAAAATCGGCCACAAATAGGGTTTTAGGGCGGGCATAAATAGTGGCCGGTTTGTCAAGCTGTTGTAATTCGCCTTTGCTCATTACTGCAATACGGTCGGCGAGGCTGAGCGCCTCTTCTTGATCGTGAGTGACAAATACAGCCGTAATTTTAAGATTGCGCTGAATTTGGCGTAATTCTTCACGCAATCTGACGCGCAACAAGGCATCGAGGTTCGAAAATGGTTCATCCAACAACAGAATTTTGGGTTTTAGCACCAAAGCGCGGGCGATGGCAACGCGCTGTTGTTCACCACCTGATAATTGTGCGGGGTAGCGATCACCATATCTGCCCAAGCCGACCAATTCTAACGAGGCTTGCACCTCTTGGTCGATTTGGTTTTTGGGCAAGTGTCGCAGTTTTAACCCAAAGGCGATGTTGTCATAAACTTTCATGTGCGGCCACAAGGTGTATTTTTGAAACACCATTGCGGTTGGGCGTTTGTTGGGTGGCATATTGATAATGCTTTGTTGGTCAATTTGTACATCGCCACCACTTGGCTCTTCGAAGCCCGCCACCATGCGCAAAGCGGTCGATTTGCCACAGCCGCTTGGGCCAAGAATGCACAAAAATTCGCCATCAGCGACATTAATATTGAGGTCATTGACCGCCACAACTGGGTTGGTGACGCTGCCAAATTGTTTGCGAAGGTTGATGAGGTCTAAGGTAGGCATGAAACAGTTAAGGGTTGAGGGTTAAGGGTTGAGCGTTAAGAATTGACTGCTCTCAACGCTCAACGCTCAACCTCAACTTATTAGACTCCAAATCCTGAGCTGACGGTGTTGCCGCGCAGAAATTTTTGGGCGAATGAGAGCAGAACGAGGGATGGCAGCCACAACATGAGCGAAATGACCGCGCCATATTGCACCACAATTTGATTGTTGATGTATGAATACATCAGCACGGCCATGGTGCGAATACCGGGGATGCCGATGATGAGCGCCCCTTGAGCCTCGTAAAAGGTGGAGACGAAGGTGAGCAACAACGCAGCCGCGAGGGCCGGAAATACTTGGGGCAATGTAATTTGAAAGAACACGCGCAGGCGGCCCGCACCTACATCTAACGCCGCTTCTTCAAGCGCACGGTCAATATTTTGAAAAGCGCTGGTGGGGATCCAGATCATCGTGAGCAAGGTGTTGACGAGTTGGATGAGGATAACCCCGGGTAGCGTGCCAACCAAACCTAAACGAAAGAAAACCACCGCGATGGTAACGTAGAGGCCAAAACGTGGGAAAGCATTGACCGCCAAAAAGGACAATAACAAGCCCTGCCGACCCGGAAAATTGATGCGGGCGAAGGCGTAGGCCGCTGGCAAACAAATAATTGCCGATAATGCTGTCACTGTGAGGGCTAAACCTAAGCTCATGGGCATAGCGCTGGTGATATCGTTACGGGCGAGCGTTTCATACCAATAACTTAGCCCCCACTCGGTGGGTAATAAAGCTGGTTGCCGCCAACGCTCGGCAAAGGCCCACAAAAACACGGTCATCATGGGGCCAATAATGATGAGCGTGAGCGCGACAAGGGCAAAAATGCCAAAGGCCTCACGCCGTAAGGTGCGAGTAGAAATGCGATACCCGAACATAGTGGGCTGGTGATAGGCGGGTGTGGGGTCAATCTTCATGCGCGTTCTCCTCGGCGGCGAGTGACGGTACGCACATATAAAGCCCCAATCACTGAGCAAATTAAAAATGACAATACGGCTTGTGTTTCTGCACCGCTGCGGTCAAGATAATCAGTAAAAGTTTGCTGCATATATACGCCCATCATTTGTGGGGCGGCTGGGCCAAGCAGATAAGGGATGGTAAATGAGCCAAAAATACCGATCATATTTAAACAAAATACGATCAGTAATGGGCGTTGAATAAGGGGCAACACAATTTGAAAAAACACGCGCAGGCCACTGGCTCCGACATCACGGGCCGCTTCAATCACCGAGTCTTCTACTTGTCGCAACCCTGCGGTTAATACCAACACCGTAAAGGGAATGTGATCCCATACCAAGGCAAAGATAATCCCGGATGGTTTGAGATAGGGTGTGACAAAACCAGTGTAGTTAAAGACGATGCGCAAAAACGTATCGACCGTGCCACGTGGGCCAAGGTAACGAATGAGGGCAAAGGCTAAAATCACCCCCGGCACAAATAGTGGGAAGAGCGCTAATACTTGAACGATGCCAGCAATGCGGCTGCTTGAGAAACGCAAATAAAGCGAAAGTGGAAAACACACCAAAAATAATAAGGCGGTGGTGACTACCGTGACCCAAATGGTAAACCACAAATTGCTGCGGGCGATGGGGTCAGCAAAAAAATTGAAATAACGGTCAAGGGTTAATCCGGCTGCTATGCCGACCTCTTGGTCGGTCATTACAGTTCGCACAATGGCCTGCCCTGCCGGGTAAAAAATAAGTAAGACTAAAATAATCAGTGGCGGCGCAATAAGGGCGTAGCCAGCGAACAAGGTATTAAGATAACGTGAGCGTGTCGCCATAAATGCGAAGTGGCAGGTGGCAAGTAGCAGGTGGCAAGTAGCAGGTGGCAGGTAGCAGATAGCGAGTAATCGTTTTTACTCAGCACTTGCCACTTGCCACTTGCCACACCTGCTACCTGCCACCGGCTACTTGTCTTTATTAAGGTTTAATATTGGTAGCGACTTTCTCATACCAGCCTTTGTTCCGCTCAGCATCCCACTTGCCACCCGGCCAAGAGGGTACTTTGTCGGTAACAACGCTGTTATATTGTTGTTGCAAATCCTTGGGGAATTTGTCCCAAGTAAGGGCGGGGAAACCGCCGAGGCTCTTGATGACATCGACTTGGCGATCTTGCTCTAACATCCAATTCACCCAAGCCAAGGCCCCGGCCTTGTTGCGCGAATTGCTGGGGATGGCATATTGGGCATAGCCCCCCGACATCGGCAGGTCGGTGAATTGGGCCATCTTGACGGTGGCGGGCAATACCCCCTTGTCAATATTAATGATGACCTGATCGCTCCAAGCGCTGACCATATTAACGCTGCCATTGGCTAGCAATTGTAGGGCGGGTTGGTTGCCAGCGGGGTAGCTGCCTTTGTCATAGGTCGATTCGTGAATGCTGCGCAGCAATTCCCAAGCCTTGTCATATTCTTTGACCAAAGCCGGATCTGGTTCGCTGCCTTGGAATTTGCTGGGGTCTTTGCCGGTTACTTCGTGAATGGCGCGAATGACAAAGTTGCCACCGCTACCGCCCTTATCGGGGCGGCCATAAGTGAATTGCCCGGGGTTCTTCTTAACCCATTCAAGCAAAGCCGGGAAGGTGCGTGGCACGTCGGCATCTTTGATCTTGGCGCTGTCATAGGCCAACAATACTTGTGAGCCACGATAAGGCATATTTAGATCGCTGACGAAGGCGGCAGGCAATACACCCTTTCCATTTGGCACATTATTGGCATCCAATTTTTCCCACAAATTTTCTTTAATCGCTTCAGGGTAGCCGCGCACGTCATACTCAAGCACTTCGGCCTGTGGGTCATTGTTGGTTTGTTTGGCGGCTAAAACACGGTCGGCGATGCCGCGCATGCCACTGCCAACGCCCTTGGCGTTGATCATTGTCACTTTATATTGTGGGAATTTCTTCTCAAATTCAGGGATGAGTTTGTTGCTATACCAGTCGGTAATATTGGTGTCGGCATCTAAATAAATAGTGACATTGCTCTTGCCGGCAGGGGCTGGGGCGACGGTGGGGATCGTCGGTGCAGCGGTTGCGGCTGGGGCAGCGGCGGCTGGGGCGGTTGTTGCGGCTGGGGCGGCTGGTTTGGGTGCAGCCGGTGCAGGGGTGGCAGTTGGGGTGCTACAGGCTGCTAATAGTAGGGCAGCACATGCGGCAACTGTCATTTGGCGGGTCAGTTTGTTTTGCATAGTTCTCCTTTTTGATTTTTTTCAGACCTCTCATGTGTCATTTGAACATAGAGCGAAAAACAGATTTTTTATGAAATCACCATCTTGCTATCACATGACAGATTTCGGCATAAGCATAAGGTTGTAATGTTAAGTTCGTATTAAATCCTAAAGATTGTAAATGTCAATAGTGTGTAGTATCTCACCAAGAAATTAACTTTATGCCGATCTTAGTATGCCAGCCAAGCTACGCTTGGCTGGCATACTAAGATCGGCATAAAGTTAATTTC
>JAGWYZ010000239.1 GCA_018969115.1 Chloroflexota bacterium
GTGCAAGAAGGGTTTCATCAATGTCACGGCTTACAGTGTGGCTTTTGTACGCCCGGCATGATGCTGACCTGCGTTTCATTGCTCAAAGACAACCCCAACCCAAGCGAAGAAGAAATTCGTTGGGGCATTTCGGGCAATTTATGCCGTTGCACTGGCTATAACAATATCGTTAAATCGGTGCAATATGCGGCCATGAAATTGGCTGGCAAAAACCCAGAGGTCGTGATCATTAATGAAGAATCGGCTGTGCAGGAGAAAGCAAATTAAGAACCAAGATGCAAGAGCCAAGAACCAAGATACAAGACAATCAATTTTAGTTCTTGACTCTTAAATCTTGGTTCTTGGTTCTTAATTCTTGGTTCTTTTAAGGAGAAAATAATGACAACAACACCTATTAACGGCCTCGGCGCGTCGATGAAACGCAAAGAAGATGCTCGTTTTCTACAAGGCAAAGGCAACTATATCGAAGATATCAATTTGCCCGGCCAAATTTGGTTAGACATCGTGCGCAGCCCCTACGCCCACGCCAAAATCTTAAATATTGACACCTCAAAGGCGGCTCAAATTCCGGGGGTGATCGCATTCATTACCGGCAAAGACCTAGAAAAATATGGTTTGGCGTGGATGCCGACCCTGATGAGTGACCGCCAAATGGTTTTGCCCATCGATACGGTGAAGTATCAAGCGCAAGAAGTCGTGGGTGTGCTTGCCACCAGCCGCTATGCCGCTGCCGATGGCGCAGCAGCCGTCGAAATTGATTACGAGCCTTTGCCCGTGGTTGTAGACCCCCATAAAGCACTCGAAGCTGGCGCAACCAAAGTGCGTGATGACAAAGAGAGCAATCATATTTGGCATTGGGAAATTGGCGACCGCGCAGCCACCGATGATGTGCTGAAAAACAGCCACACCATCGTCAAAGAGCATATTTACATCCCGCGTATTCACGTTGCCAGTATGGAAACTTGTGGTTGCGTGGCAAAGTGGGACCCCATTAATAAGCATTTGACGCTATATATGACAACCCAAGCACCGCACGCCATTCGCACGGTGGTGGCTTTAATTACCGGGCATTTAGGCCTGAGCGAAGAAAATATTCGTGTGGTCTCGCCCGATATTGGCGGTGGTTTTGGCGGCAAGGTTCCAGTCTATCCCGGCTATGTCATCGCCACAGCAGCATCGGTGGTGACAGGGTTGCCAGTCAAATGGATCGAAGACCGCAGCGAAAACTTGCAGGCCGATTCATTTGCCCGCGATTATCACATGGACTGTGAACTTGGTGCAGATGAGCATGGCAAAATTACGGCTCTGCGCATCAAAACCATTGCTGATCATGGCTACACCGACGCATCGGCAAACCCCAGCAAATATCCAGCGGGCATGTTTAGCATTTGCACTGGCTCATACGATTTTCAAACCGCCTTTACCGAAGCCGACGCGGCCTATACCAACAAACCGCCCGGCGGCGTGGCCTATCGTTGTTCGTTTCGCGTCACCGAGGCCTCACATGCCATCGAGCGCATGGTCGATATCATGGCCCACGAGCGCGGCGAAGACCCAGCCGATTTCCGTCTGCGCAACTTCATCAAACCCGAACAGTTCCCCTATAAAAGTGCATTGGGTTGGGAATACGACAGCGGCAATTATGAAGGGGCGCTCAAGAAGGCGATGGATATGATCGGTTATTGGGATTTGCGCAAAGAGCAGCTTGAAAAACGAGCACGCGGCGAACTAATGGGAATCGGTATTTCATCGTTTACCGAAATTGTGGGCGCGGGGCCAAGCAAAGATTTCGACATTCTTGGCATCAAGATGTTTGATAGTGCCGAAATTCGCATTCACCCAACCGGCAAAGCCATTGCCCGTTTTGGCACCAAAAGCCAAGGCCAAGGTCACGAGACCACCTATGCCCAAATTATTGCACAAGAATTAGGGATTCCGGCTGAGCATATTAAAGTGGAAGAAGGCGACACCGATACCGCGCCATACGGCTTGGGCACTTATGCTAGCCGCAGCACCCCCACCGCAGGGGCAGCCGCAGCCATGGGCGCACGTAAAATCCGCGAAAAAGCCCGCAAGATTGCCGCGCATTTGCTCGAAGTGTCGGATGACGACTTGATTTGGGACACCAATAAGTTTTATGTTAAGGGTGCACCAAGCAAATCTAAAACCATCCAAGAGATCGCTTTTGCAGCTTATACCAATCATCCACAAGGGATGGAAGCAGGTTTAGAGAGCACTTTTTATTACGACCCACCCAACCTGACTTTTCCATTTGGCAGCTATATTTGTTGTGTCGATATTGATCGTGGCACGGGTCAAGTTTCAATTCGCAAGTTTGTGGCAATAGACGATTGCGGCACACGCATCAACCCAATGATTATCGAAGGCCAAGTACACGGCGGCCTAACGATGGCTTTTGCACCTGCCATGATGGAGCAAATTCAATACGACGAAAATGGCAATATCTATGGCGGCAACTTCATGGATTATATGGTGCCGACGGCGGTTGAATCGCCTAAATGGATCACAGGCGGAACGGTAACGCCATCACCCCATCACCCAATTGGGGCCAAGGGTGTGGGCGAATCGCCCAACGTTGGTGGCCCGCCAGCATTTGCCAATGCCATCGTCGATGCCATGTGGCATCTCGGGGTGCGTCACATCGACATCCCCATCACCCCCGATAAAGTGTGGATGTTGTTGAACAAATATGGGGCGGCGCTAGCAGAATAAGAAGAAAAAGATAAAGGATAAAGGATGAAGGATGAAAACGAAAATTTTCATCCTTCATCCTTCATCCTTCATCCTTCATCCTTTGTATGGACATCCTCACATTTGCCCAAAGCTTGCGACACAACGGGACCCCGTTTGTATTAGCGACGGTAGTACGAGCCGAGAAACCAACTTCGGCCAAAGCCGGAGCGAAGGCAATTGTGATACAAAATGCCGATGGCAGCAGCACCTTGACCGGCTGGGTAGGCGGCAGTTGCGCCCAGCCGACAGTCGTGCGTGAGTCGCTTAAGGCATTGATCGATTTACAACCGCGCTTGCTACATCTTGGCCCGCCTGAGTCGCTCAGTGGCATCGCTCGCAACGGCTTGGTCGAAGTGCCATTGACCTGTGCCAGCGAAGGCACCCTCGAAATTTACATCGAACCCTATGCGCCACAACCGCAATTGGTGCTAATTGGGCACTTGCCAGTGGTTGAAGTCTTATGCGCCCTCGGCAAAGACATTGGCTATGATGTGCTAGTGATGGGCCAAGGCGCAACACCCGAGCGATTTGGGCGGGCAGATGTGGCACTCGATTTAAATTTAAGTACGTTAAGACTCAACCGCCTATCGTATGTGGTGGTGGCATCGCATGGCAATTATGACGAGCCAGCGCTCGAAGCCGCCTTGCGTAGCGACGCACCCTATGTAGCCTTGGTTGCCAGCCAAAAACGCTTGGCAAAAGTGATTGATTATTTGCGCGATTGTGGGTTGAACGATGCACAATTGTCGCGCTTAAAATGCCCCGCTGGTTTGGATGTAGGGGCCGTCACCCCCGAAGAAATTGCGCTGAGCATCTTGGCCGAGATTGTACAGGTGCGACGACGTGGCAAACTAGGCGCAGTGGGAAATGTAGAAGAAAAAAGAAAAAATGAAAAATTATCGGAGGAGGTTAAGTCACCTTCATCCTTAACCGCAATTGAAACCGCAATTGACCCCGTGTGCGATATGGAAGTGACAATTGCAACGGCATTATGGAAAACAGATCATAATGGGCAAACCTATTATTTCTGTGCGCCGGGCTGTAAGCGCTCGTTTACAAAATCACCTGAGAAATATTTGGCGGGATATCGGGAGAAGATGTAACCATTCGTCAAGGGCTTATTGTTTCGTATGATAGATTCATGGCAGCATATGACCAATTTCATCAAGTGGTTAAAAATGCTCTAATTCATGATTTCATGATCAATAGCAAATCACAGATGACCCACTCATAGTACAATCTGGTAGCTGTATCCCACCCAAAGACATCGTATTAGCATTTCATTCACCCTATAAACGACAATTTACCCAATTTGCGGTAGAGTAATAGATTGCAGGTTACAAAGTGGCAGATGGCAACTTTGTAACCTGCAATCTGCCACTTTGCTATTTTTTTTAATTATGAAACTCGAAGGAACAACTTATATTAACGCACCGCGCCCAAAGGCATATGAATATTTGACCGATGCCAACTTTGTGGGCCAATGCGCCCCCGGGGTCGAAAAGATCGAAGAACTTGAGGTGGGCAAAAAATTCCGTGTCGTGGTCAGCATCGGCTTTGGCATGGTCAAAGCTACTTTCAATACCGATGTCGAATTTCTCGACAAACGTTTGAACGACTATGCCAAAATTAAGGCAGTAGGCAAAGCCCCCGGCAGCGGGGCCAATGTCAGCGCCGAGCTAAACTTTACTGATGCGGCCCAAGGCGGCACAAACCTGAAATGGGTGGCCGATGTCATGATTATCGGCACCATCGCAGTTGTGGCAAACCGGCTGATGGGCAGCGTGACGCAGATGATGAGCAAACAGTTTTTCGACTGTGCCAAAGGCAAGATCGAAGCGGTGTAGTAATTTCGTGTGCTTAGTGCGCGTCCACAAACGCGTCGGTCTGGACGATACACGTCTGTGGATGTACACTAAGCACCACCCCATCCATTTCGAAATCAGATGAGGTGATGAAACCCTAACGAAGCCCCGATGATGGCAACAACAAAGGTTATAGGTTATAATAAGCATTGTGAAGGCAGGGCTATAAATGAAACCCCAAACTGGTGAAGGCGGGCGAGGCAGCCTAATTGATTTCGCATTGATTTTGATCTTATTTGGCGTAGTGATGGTGGTCATTATGGTCTTGCTTGGCCCGGCCATTACCGATTTTCTCAATCGTCTGGTGTCGCAGTCCTAAATATGAAACTCGGCGTTGGCGCTGCCCCACCCATAATCAGCAGCACCGTAAACACGCGCCCAGTGAACGATAGCAGGTGTGTTTCAGAAAAACCAACCGTGCTGAGCATAAGAATGCTCATGTGAGCTGCATCAATAAACGACCAGCCCTCAATCGTCGTGTATCCAGCCATGCCGCATGTGTATCAAGTGCGTTATAGATAAGACTTAATGTGCCGTGCTTCACAAACGGCCATTTTATGCAAAAATTATCAGATTTTCGCGTACAATCAATCCCCTATGTCAAAAACGGCGTTTCAGGAGACGGCTCTGGCGAGCCGAATGAGTATTGATGAACAGGTGACTTGGCTGATGCAAGGCACTGAATTTGGCGATGAAACCCTCGCCAAAACCATGACCCGCGAGTTACGTGCACGGCTCGAAGAAAGCCACCGCACTGGTAAGCCACTCAAGGTGTATTGTGGTTACGACCCGCGCACCGGCGACTTGCATTTGGGGCACACCATCACCATGCGAAAATTGCGGGCTTTTCAAGAATTGGGGCATGAGGTCACGTTTTTGATTGGAACCTATACCAGCCTGCTCGGTGACCCATCTGACAAAAACAAGGCGCGCGATTTGTTAACCGAAGAAACTGTCGCCACCAATGCCCGCACTTATGCCGAGCAAGCCTTTAAAATTCTGGATCGCAGCAAAACCCAAGTGCGTTTTAACGCCGAATGGCTAAGCGAATTAAGCTTTTTAGATGTCATTAAGTTGGCGCAAAACTTCACCATTCAACAATTTATGACGCGTGAAAATTTTGCGTTGCGATTGGAGAAGGGCGAACCCATTTATTTGCACGAGACGTTTTACGCGCTCATGCAAGGCTACGATGCCGTTGCCCAAGAAACCGATGTGCAAGTAGGCGGCAGCGACCAATTGTTTAACATTTTGACGGCTGGGCGCAAATTGCAAGAAGCCTATGGGCAAAAAGGCCAAATCGGCTTGTTTGTCAAAATTTTGCCCGGCACTGATGGCGTGGTCAAAATGAGCAAATCGCTCGGCAACCATATTCCCATCATGGCCGCACCCGAAGACATGTATGGCAAAGTAATGTCGGTTCCCGACAGCGCCCTGATGGTGTATTTCGAATTGGCAACCCGCTACACCCCCAGCATGATCGACGCCATTAAGGCCCAATTAGCGGCAGGTGTCAACCCACGTGATGTCAAAATGGCCTTGGCCCGCGAAATCGTCAGTATTTTTTATGGCGACGAGACCGCCCAACAAGCCGAGGCGCATTTTAAGAATATCTTTCAGAAGGGCAATCGCCCCGATGAAATACCCGAATTTAAACTCGAGCAGCCCATGCAGATTGCCGACATTATGGCGGCAACCAAAATGGCGGCCTCAAAAAATGAAGCCAAGCGTTTGATCGCGGGGGCAGGGGTGTCGCTCGATGATCGTCGTATTGAAGATTTTGCCGAACTGGTGCAGCCCGGTTCAAACGCGGTTTTGCAGGTTGGCAAACGGCGGTTTATGAAATTGG
>JAGWYZ010000240.1 GCA_018969115.1 Chloroflexota bacterium
CGGGGGTACTTACAACGGTTACGCTCGTTCCCGCTCGATTAGTTTGAGCCCAGAGTGGCGCGCTCGATAAAAAAATACTGGCGATGGCAAGAGCGAGTGCGCCGACAATCCATTGAAACGATGGTTTATTCAAATCCAAATCCAATCACACAATCGCCGAATTATCGCGTGAAAGGGGATATGCATAAATTTGATGGGATTGTTTTAAGCCTTCAAGTAAAAAAACGCCCATGGGTTGCAAACTCACACCTTTAAGAGCGTGCGCAAGGCTTTCTCCAATTAAGATTGGGTGAGAGAGTTCAGCAGTCATGTCTACCAAGCAACTGGCCACCGTTACGGTGGGGCCTAACACCAAGTGCGTGCGCCGTTTTGCTAATCCAAATGAACCTGCTAACACGGAGCCTAGCTCAATTCCAATACCCAAAGCCAAGGGCTCCAGATCAGCAGGTGCCGGATCGGGTAAAAACGTTTGCGCAGCATCAATCAACGCGTTTGCCGCCACAATCGTTTGCTGAAGATACGCAGGGTTTGCAATTGCGCCCTCATCCGCCCACACGGCAATGACCGCATCGCCTTCAAACGACTCAATCACACCACCATGCTTTTCCACAATGCGTGTCATGCTCGAAAAGAAGGCATGCAAGACCGCAGCCGATTCTTCGGGGGGGCGATTCTCGCAATAACTTGAGAAGTTACGAATGTCGGCGAACATTACCACTGCCAATTGATTTTTTGCGCGGATTGCATCGGAGGGCGATTGCATCGTTAATGAAGTAGCAACCGCTGACGGTAAATAACTCGAGAGGTGTTCAAACAAGCGATCACGATCAATCCGGCTTCTAGCGTGCTCAAGTAAACCAAAAATAAAGCTTGCGATCACTAAAAATATTGCAGGGTAAATCCACGACAGCCACCACTGGTGTTGCCATAAAAAATAAGCAAAGGTTAGCCAACAAACAATCGCACTGATTACTCCAGCAAGCGGAATCAAATAATTTGCCCGCGGTGATTTTCCAAGTGCGACCAAAATGACTAGACCTAAAATCACAAGTCCGATTTGGTAGTACAGATCAAACCGCGGGGTATACGGAATGGTGTTATCAAGTAGCCCCAACATCATTTCTGCATGCGCTTGCATGCCCGCTGCAAGGGGCGCTAATGGCGTGGTAATGGCATCATTTAATCCAAATGCACTGCTGCCCACCAATACCAATTTATTAGTAAACATCTGTTTGGGGTGACGACCACTTAATACATCCACGGCCGAAACGCTAATAAATTGCGCATTGGCATAGCTCCATGGAAAACGAATATCACCTTGGGCATTAAGTGGAATTGGGGAGGTGAGTAATTTTGGGCTCGTTAATACCCAGTCGGCCTGCATCAAACTGCCGCGCTCAAGGCGCAGTGTTTGTTCACCCGACAAGGCCATTACACTGCGTAAGCTCAATGAAGGATAGGCCTGATCGCCAAAGCAAATAATGGCCGGTTGATGCCTCAGCACCCCATCGACTTCCAAACGAGGGGTAATATGACCCGCTTGCACTTGCAAGCTTGGGCTGTTCGCCAAGTATGCGCTGGCGGACTGAAAGGGCTTTGCGCAATTGGGCCAAGGCAACGCTCCTTGCAATTGCCCCACCGATTGACTCAAAGGGGTCTCAAGCGCCAAGATCTCTGAAAAAATGGGCTGATGAACACGAATTGCCTTTGCCAGCTCAGCATCACCAGGTCTCGGTTCAGCAAACACAATATCAAACATTTGCAAACTTGCGCCTTGCTCCCCAAGAGTCCGAATCAACTTGGCAATGCGCTCGCGCGGCCACGGCCACGGACCTAGCTCTTGCAGACTTTTTTCATCAATATCAACGAGAATGAGTCGGCTCTCAGGCTCAGTACTTTGCGCCGCGGCTTTCGCGCGCCACACCCAATCGCCAGAGGTCTCTTGCAAATACCGAAGGGTTGGCGCTGCAAGGCCAATCAGTAAAAGCGTGATGCTAACGCTAACTAAAAAGCCAACAATCCAAACCGACTTACGTGAAAAATTGCGGGGCAACCAACTCAATTAACGACCCCATAAGGTAACACCAGAAATTGCGCCTTGAGGGACCGATTTTTCAAATAAATAGCCAGCTTGCGTTGCGTTCCGATTAAAGCCACCTGCCACCGAGGCATTTCCGCTTGTACTCGAAAAGGCGCCAGTGTTTGAGATTACCCCTTGAGCAGCCACCTGCGTGATGCCAATCATCGGGCTCGCTAAATTGAGTGAGGTATTAAAGGTGTTGTTGACAAAATTAACCGCCAAGGTTCCCCCTGTAACATCAACTGGGTGATTACTAAATGTGGCGGGGCTATAAAGGCTAGCTAGCGAATGGTGCAATTGAAACTGTGCGCTCGTGGTATTTGGCTTGAAAACAGGATTGCCCCCCGCATCGCGGTACAAGGCATACCCACCATTACCAATGATCGATTGCAAACCAGCCCGATTGGCTGCCTCAAAAGTCTGCACAAAGTCATCGCCCGTAATGCGCTGCACCCACGGAAAGCGCACCCAAATCAGGGTATCTTTATTCACTAAGTTACTCGCCGTTGTAACCGCACTCGCGCCAAGGGTCACGTTTTGGGACGCGGGATCGCCAGCAGCGCCCTCTGGATCACTCGCTGCCGTCTCAGAACTGCTACTCAGATTTTTATCGCTGCGCAACAGAGTTGTTTTATTTGCACCCCCATCATGGCGGCTCATTAAATCAAAAGCGGGGATGAGTACGGGGTTGGATTGACCTTTTTGCAATTCCACCATTTGACCGCGCATGGCCTCGGATAAAACCAAAGCCCTGCCGTTATCGCACGCACCCAAGGTGCCTCGGCATACGGAGTCCATCGGCGCTAACACAATGGCCCCAGTTACCACCGATGCCAATGTCCGGTTTGGATCGGCCTTCACCACAAAGTCAGTGCCTTTAATCCCAATCGCGGCTAAGGGCGTATTTAGGCGAAAGCGCTCGCGCGCCGCCTCGCCCCAAGAACCCGTCATTGAGCGCACCACGCCCTCATCGAGGCGAAAGCGAATTGCGGCCTCCGCTTTTTTACCCGCGCCTTGCGCGTAGTCTTCAATCGTTAAGCGACTCAAAGGGCGCAAACTAATGCGAGCACCGTCCACAAAAAGAATATGCACATGGCCGCCTGCTTCGGTGGTGAGTTGATCACCCACGCGAATCGACGAGCCCCGACTCAGCTCCCCCTCCACACCACTGGCGGATTTAGAGCGAACCGAGCCAATCAAAAAGGAGACCTGCCCAACCACGGCGGGGCTAGATTTATCAAGTCCAGTCGCGTAAATGGGCGAAAGGCTCATGCCCATAGCCATTAATCCAAAGGCGCCCACTAGGGCTCCTACGGTTTTTGAAAACCAAACTAGATTGCATTTATGCATACAAACCTCAGCTTGAGGGGGGATTTTGACCCATTAACACGAATTGGAATTATCGCCCATCCAAGACGATCAGAATGTGCGTCAAATCACAGGTTTTAACGCCTTTGATCCAGTTAAACTTCAGAAAATGCCGGTTTCTATCCACCTAATTAGCCAGATTGTCCTCCTCAAAGCGCTTCCACCCGAGGAATTAACCCGACTTTCCCAGGAAATGGTTCTGCAGGAGTACCCCCGTCGCGGGGTGGTACTTGCCAAAGACAGTCCCGGAAAATCCCTGGGGTTTTTGATCTCAGGTCGCCTGCAAGGCGTGGACTTTACCGTCGACGGCCGCAGCGTTGGCCTTTATTTTGTTGAGCCTGGTGACTATTTTGGGGAAATTTCAGTGATTGACAGTAAGCCCCCCGCTGAATTTGTGATTGCCGCCTCCCAATCGGTTGTGGCTCATCTTCATTTGGCCCATGCGCAGCAATTGATTCTCAAATACCCAACGATCGCACACCAACTGCTCGTGCGAATGGCATCTCGGGTTCGCACCGTGATTGCGCAACGCACGCTATTGGGTTTACCAAATCCCGTTCAACGCCTGTGTGTGTTACTCATGCAATTACCGGGTCGGCAAGGTGCCAATGGCTATGTACTAGACCCCGCTCCAACCCATCAGGAACTTGCGATTATGATCAACACCAGTCGAGAAACCGTCACGCGCGCTTTTCAGGTCATGACCCAACAAAAAATCTTAATTCGCGAAGGCAATCAACTCAAGGTGCTGCAATTGAATGCCCTCAAAGACATCGCCGAGGGCCGCAAAGATAGCCCAAAAACCAACTCATGAATTGGCTTACACCCTATCTTTGGCCGCACGCGCAACGTGCACTGCTCTCCCAATTTGCGCTGCGAGACTTGCAAAGTCGCTTTCGGCAATCTTTTTTAGGGTTGGCGTGGTTGATCCTCATCCCGCTCCTCACCCTTGCGGTATATACGCTGGTATTTCGTTTCATCTTTGAAAGCCGCTGGGGTCAAGAATCGAGCACCATGGGGTTTGCCTTTCGTCTTTTTCTTGGACTAGCACTTTTTAATTTAGTCTCAGAATGTTTAATGCGCGCACCGCGCATCATTAGCGAACAACCCAACCTTGTAAAAAAAGTACGGTTTCCGTTAGCCATTTTAATTTGGAGTCAACTCCTCGTAGCTCTTGTGCAATGTGCGGTGGCGCTTTTACTCTTATTCATTGGTTTATGGTGGGACCTTGGCACCCCGCCTTGGACCATACTTGCTATGCCGCTTATTCTGATTCCGCTCATGTATTTAATCTTGGGTCTGAGTTGGGCATTGGCGGCCATCGGTGTTTACATTCGCGATACCCAGCAGATCATTGGCTTGCTACTTAGTTTGTTGCTCTTTTTAAGTCCTATTTTTTACCCCCTTGCCGCCTTACCAAGCAATTGGCAAGCGTGGATGCAACTGAACCTATTGACCTATTGGATTGAGACGGCTAGGCAACTCGTGTTTACCCAAGTCTGGCCCGATTGGGGGGTGTATCTTTTGATGTGTGCGATGAGTCTTGGTATTGCCGCTTTCGGCGCGCTGGTATTTGAAAAGACCCGTGAAGGATTTGCTGATGTCCTCTAGCAAACCCCATGAACCCCACATCATTTGCGCCGCGGGAGTGGGTAAACGCTTTGTCCTTTATAACAAGCCAAGCGATCGACTCAAAGAAATTATCTTTGCACGCCAGCCTGCAAGCAGTCAAGAATTCTGGGCCTTACGCAATATTGATCTGCGCATTAACCGCGGCGAAGTCATTGGCATTATTGGCAATAATGGTGCTGGCAAATCCACACTTTTGCAGCTGATTTGCGGTACCTTAAAACCCACCGTGGGTAGCTTGCGCGTTGATGGTCGTGTCACTGCTTTATTAGAACTTGGCGCAGGCTTTAATCCGGACTTTAGCGGTCGGGAAAATATTTTCATGAATGCCGCCATTCTCGGGATTCATCGCGACACACTCGAACGCGATCTCCAACAAATCATTGCGTTTGCTGATATTGGTGCATTTATTGATCACCCGGTGCGCACGTACTCCAGTGGGATGTTTATGCGCTTAGCGTTTGCCGTGGCAACAAGCAGCCAACCCGATATTTTAATTATTGATGAAGCCCTCTCGGTGGGTGATGGCGCCTTTGCCCGAAAATCCTTTGAACGCATCATGGCACTCAAAGAGGCAGGAGTGACCATTTTATTTTGCTCTCACGCCATGTACCAAGTTGAAGCCCTATGCTCCCGAGTCCTTTGGCTTGAGCAAGGCCAAATCAAAGCGGATGGATTGCCAGCTCATGTCACTCGCGATTACAAAGCAAGTCTTATGAAGGCGGATGCAGTTAACGATCTTTTGGAAGAGCAGCCAGAAAAAATCCTCAAGCATGAATCATCACTTGCCGCTAAGGGTCAAGGTCACTTTACGAGCATCGAAGGGCATACCGAGTTTGGCTCTGGCAGAGTTTTACAAGCCCGATCGAAGGAAAGTCACTTGCAAATCGATTTGCATTTTCGAATTGACCCGAGCCTTCCCAAGCCTTCTCTAGCGTTAGGAATTAACGACCAAAGCGGCATCACGATCGCAAGTGCAACGAGTCTCAATGATGGGGTTACGATTTTCGTTGATGATCAGGGTTGTGGTCATGCGCAAATTATTTTTCCACGGCTCCCCCTTCTGAAAGGGCGGTACTTCATTACACTTTTCTTAGCCTGTGAACGCATGCTCCATATCTACGACCAAGCGACCAATTACCTCTCGCTTGAAGTCACTCAAGATGGCTTGGAGCAAGGTTTTGTTCATCTTCCCCATCAATGGCAATCGTAAGCCCACAAAACCGTGTACCACCTTGCGATCTGTTCATTGGTGGCGAGCGCTATCACGCGCGTTACCTAGGTCCTAGCGATGCCGATGCGTTGATTGCACTGCATCTGGCTATTTTTGGCGGTAGTTTCAATAAAAAATGGTATCAATGGAAATACCA
>JAGWYZ010000241.1 GCA_018969115.1 Chloroflexota bacterium
GCTTGCCAGCCACTGCCCAAGTTGAATTTTGGGATAATTTGACAACAGCTGGTAGCACGAAGAATAAACCCCAAGTGATTAGTGAGACGATTGAGGATAATTCCCATTTATCTTCCGATCCTCTAAATCAAGACCCTGCCGATGATGTATCAAACATCCAAGAAGATGACTTTTATGCGATCCCATCAATCGAAGTATCTGATTCTGAAACTGATCTTAGCCCATCTGACATTACAGCACCCAAAACTTCATCAATTTTAGAACAAGACCCTCCTGAAGAGGCGATTGAGGTTGAATTAGACGTTGAGGTAGAAACCGATGATCATCCTGAAGCATGGATCAGCGATTTAATTTATTCTAATTCACCTCGGCCAATAGTCTTGGCTGATACACCTACATTAAATGAAATTGATGAAATAAATGATGGTCCAGTTGAAATACCTGAGCCACTACAATGGTCGGTGGTGTATGACCGTGAAAAAGATCTTGATGACCTAGCATCAAAAAAGCCAGATGAACGTGCTACCAAAAATGAACCTGAGCCAGAATGGTTGGCTAATTTAAGAGTGCAAAGCGGGTCAGTTTGGGTTTCGGCCAATTCAGAGCCAACTCAAATAAAGCCTAATTCTTCCGAGGTGAAGCCACCCACCATACCTCAACCCGATTTGGTTGACAAGAGCGCCATACAACCGCCCGACACAGATACAGTTAAAGCAAATGCTGACCCTGTAACTGTCATCAAATCTCCTGCGCCAGCCAAACGCCCTGGCAAAAAAGACTTTGCAGCGCTTGAACAATTAACCATAGCACGCCAAACATTGGCAGCCGGCAAAATTAATGAAGGAACCGTGCTATATACCCAAATTATTAAAAATGGCGGCAAGCTTGATGACGTGATACAAGATTTAAGCGACGCTGTCAAAGCCAGCCAATATTCAGCCCGTTTATATCGGCTTTTAGGCGATGCTTATACCAAACAAGGCAATGTCAATGCCGCGCTGGCCGCCTATCAACAAGGGTTACGCAAACGCATCAAATAAATTTGCTTATCCCTTACTCAGCATTCTCGATACAATCGACCTCGCTAAAAAATAGGTAGCGCAAATTTCTAAAAGATGAAGGGCCGATTTCATTATCATCAACTCAGAATTTGTGCTAAGGAACATAAACATGGAACGAACATTGATTATTATTAAACCTGATGGCGTACAACGCGCCTTGGTTGGCAACGTCATCAGCCGTTTTGAGCAACGCGGTTTGCGCATTGCAGGCATGAAGCTCATTCAAATTTCACGTGAATTGGCCGAAGAGCATTATGCTGAGCACAAAGGCAAGGGCTTTTTTGAGACAACCGTCAAATTCATCACCTCATCGCCGGTTGTGGTGATGTGTCTCGAAGGAGCCAACGCCGTCGTGGCAGCCCGCCAAACAATGGGCGCAACTCGCCCATCCGAGGCCGCGCCCGGTACCATCCGCGCTGATCTCGGACTCGATATCTCACGCAATATTGTGCATGGCAGTGACAAGCCTGAAACCGCCGAACGCGAGATCAAGTTGTATTTCAAGCCAGAAGAACTTATCAGCTATACCCGTGCTGGCGACGTGTGGCTGAAGGAATAACCCCTAAAGTAAGTTTTTGCCGAAATCACCATGCCTGTATCCCATATGGGGATGCAGGCATGGTGATTTCGGCATTGTGTTTTTTATACTTTGCTTGTTTGGTGAAATTTTGTCTTAATTTCTACGAAATTAGCTTTCCAGCCGCTCATGCCTCAACCGTCACTACATCACCAATTTTAATGTGACCAGTTTCAATCACCTGCGCATACATGCGCGACCATCCTGGGTGTTTATTTTGGTGAATGCGATTTGAATTACAGTCAGCAAATGAGGCCACAATTTGATTGCACGGTGTGGTTGGTTTTGTAATCTCAAGCAATACCTCATTCCCGATGCGCAGCCGTGTGCCGACTTTTGCACAGGTATCCCAATCTAACCCCGCAATTGTTAAATTTTCGCCAGTTGAACCCGGAAATATTGGATGACCCTCGGCCTGTAATGCCAAAATGCGCTCAAGCGAAAATAGGCACACAGCTCGATCTGGCCCACCATGAATCTTAGGATGCTTGACCTTATCTACCGTCAAGCCTAGTTCGCCGACATCGGCCTCGTGCAAGGGCCATTTTGGTACGCCGCCCTGAGAAGCGTTGATTTGGAAAAGGTGTGCCATAAGTTTTGAGCTTTTGAGCCATGAGCTATAAGCTATGAGCCATAAGCAAACTATACCTTATGCGTCATACCTTGGCTCATGGCTCACGGCTTTTAAGTTAATTCGTGAATGGCGCGGACGGCGTTTTTGCTGTCGCGCCCTCGCACCAGCAAGCTGATGCCACACTCAGACGACCCCTGAGCGATGGCAAGAATATTAATACCACGCTCGCCAAGTTTGGTGAATACTTGCCCACTGACCCCGGGGGTTTCAGAAATGCCAATGCCAACTGCCGTCACAATCGTGGCCTCGTCATCGGCGTGAACAGCATCGACTTCGCCATTGGCGATCTCGCGGCCAAACTCGCGGCTTAATTCTTCGCGTACTCGTTCAGATGAGGCTTGTGGCACAACAAAACAAATATTTTGCTCTGCTGAGGCTTGCGAAATCATAAATACGCTGGTGTTGGTGCGGGCTACCGCAGTAAATGTGCGCCCGGCAATGCCAGCCACGCCACGCAAGCCACTGCCTGATACCGTCACCATGCTCACTTTATCGATGGCCGTAACGGCTTTAATTGCCCCTTGTTTGTTCGCGATGCCAGTTGCACGGTCATAGGCAATAATGGTGCCCGGATGAGTTGGGTTAAAGGTATTTTTAACCCGTAGTGGAATTTTTTGTTTGACTAATGGCGCTATGGTCAAAGGATGCAACACCGTTGCCCCATAAAATGACAACTCGGCCATTTCTTGTGCTGTTAACATCTCGATCGTATGTGCATCAGGCGCGATGCGCGGGTCAGTCGAAAGCACACCGTCGACATCGGTGTAATTCTGCACCTCGTTGGCATCGATTGCTGCTGCTACAATACTGGCGCTATAGTCGCTGCCGCCGCGCCCTAGTGTGGTTGGCACGCCTTTCTCAGTAGCCCCAATAAACCCAGTCACCACCGGCACAACCCCTTTTGCTAATAATGGCAATAATCGGGCGCGGGTTTTATCACGGGTGTGGGTCATTAATGGCATTGCTGTGCCAAAATTATCATTGGTCACTACAATTTCAGTTGCATCAATCGATTCAGCGGCGATGCCCATGCTGCGAAAAACGCCCGCCAAAATGCGGGCCGCGATACGCTCACCTAGCCCACTCAGCGCATCCAGCGCTCGTGGGGTGATTTCGCCCAACACGCGCAAACTGCCACACAAAGCTTCAAAGCCTGCTAACAATGTTTCAACTTCGCGGCTAATGGCATCACGATCAGCCAAGTCGGTCACAATTGAGTGAATAATATTGTGATGTTTGAGCGCTAAGGCATGACGTGCCTGCACATAGTCATCGCTACCAGCGGCGGCACTGCGAGCCGAGTTAATGAGCAAATCGGTTACTTTGATTTGGTCACTGGGGTCGGGCGATTTCCCCATCGCTGAGGTGACAACCACAACTTGGTCGCCACTCTTCTGCATATCTTGCACAATGCGAGCCACTTGCTGCATTGCCGCAGCACTGCCCACAGACGTGCCGCCAAATTTTGGAACAATAATAGCCATAACGGGGGGTGATTATAAGTAATTACGAATTACGAATTATGAACTGGGTGAAGGCGGGGAGTTTTTTTAAGGGGAATTAGGGATTGGGGATTGAGGATCGGGGATTAGAGATTGAGTCGCTTTGCAATTAAGTAAAATGCACTCATCATTCATCATTCATCAATGATCATTGATCATTAACCATTAACCATTAACCATTAACCATTAACCATTAACCATTAACCATTAACCATTCATAACCCCCCAATTCGTAATTTTTTTATGGCTTCCATTTTTATGCTTTCGTTGGTGTTTGGCCCGGATACGGTGAGCACCGCCAATATGATGACCGACATCGCACATGGGCTGTGCACATGTGGGCACAAGGTGACGGTGTTGACCACCATGCCACATTACAACCCATCTGACGTGGTGCGAGCCAATCCAATTTATCGCTCGCGGCGGCTGTATACCCGCGCCAATGAAGATGGCGTAGACATTGTACGATTGTGGATGCCACTAAAAGGCCAAGCCGTATGGCGGCGGGTGCTTGATTATGTGTGGTTTCATGTCTTGGCCTTGTTACTTGGCATTATCGTCATTCGTGGGCGGCAAGACATCGTGTATGTGCCTTCGCCGCCGATTACCTTGGGGCTGATGGGTTGGCTGCTGTCATTGCTCAAAGGTGCAAAATTTATTTATGATGTGCGCGAATTGTGGCCTGATGTGCCAGTGCGCTTGGGCTTGCTCAAAAACAAGTGGGCCATTCGGTTAGTGTATGCCGTTGAATATTTTGTGTATAACCGCACTGCCGCCATCACTACCATCGCCCGCAGTTTTATCGATAATTTGGTGCGACGTGGTGTGTCGCGTGAAAAATTATTTTTTACCCCCAATTTTGTCGATGTCGATCTGGTTACACCACGCCTCAAAGACAACGACTTTGCACGTGAACATGGCTTGGTCGATAAGTTTGTCGTGTTTTATGCCGGTAACATTGGCCTGACGCAAGGGCTAGAGGTGCTGTTGGTCGAAGTGGGCAAGCTGTTAGAGAGCCAAGAGCCAAGAGCCAAGAACCAAGAATCAAGCTCTAAGCACTTAGGACTAAGCACTCAGGATTTAGGACTTAGAACTCGGCCCGCCATCATCGTCGTGATTGGTGATGGAGCAGGGCGGGCAAAGCTTGAGCAGGCGGTACGAGAATCGGGATTGAGCAATATTATGTGCCTGCCGTTTCAGCCGTTTAGCCGCGTGCCCGATACTTATGCTACTGCCGATGTGTGTATTTCGCCGATGAAGTTTGGCTTCTCGTATGACACTGTGCCGAGCAAAATTTACACCGCCATGTCGGCGGCACGCCCGGTCGTGTCGGCGTGTGAGGCCGACACCGAGTCGGCGCATTTGTTGTGCGAGGCTGATGCTGGGATTATTGTGTCGCCTGAGTCGGCGGCAGAAATGGCCGATGCGATCCAGCAATTGCGTCATTCACCCGAGCTAGCCCAACGGCTAGGCGCAAATGCTCGTGCCTGGGTGGTGGCGTATTACAGCAAAACGGCAGTAGTGGCTGAGTATGATCGGGTGATGCGCTTGGTCAGCCAAACTGCGTGACACGGGCAAGACGACTCCCATCGGCACAAACCCTACACAATGGCTAGCTTACACGCTAGACTTGCGGCAATGCCCCGAGGAAGCGTGTGTTTTGTGCATTTTGGGTGAAGCGTGGCTAAAGCTGGGCAATATCGCGCAGGCTAAAACCCTGCTTGGCTTCAGCCACGCCGCCTATCACGGGGTGGGCAACGCGGCTGAGGCGGCGTGGGGATTGGGGCTACGAACATTTTTCAAAAAAGACCCCGCGCAAAATGTTTACGATTTGGATTTGTTCAGTTTGTTGAACAGGCGTGGTTAAGGAGCCAGAAGTTGTCATCCCATTTTTCTTAGCGTCTTACTCATGCTTATAACAAAGAATATACAAATGTCCAAACGTTACAAATAGTTGCTACCGCCCAAAATGGAGTAAACACGATCCCCACAGTTTTACCATTTTGAGAAATACCCTCTAAAAAGACATAAAGCCGAAATAATCATCTTGTTCAAGCTACGCTTGGCAAGATGGTGATTTCGGCTTTACTCTTTTAAACCCCAGAACAGGCTTTTAGGCGTTATTTGCCTTCTTTTTTAATCTTCTTTTCTGCCCGTTTTTCTTTTTGGGTCTTTAGTGGTTTTCTTTTTTCTTCTTTTTTAGCGTTTTGTCCTTTAGCCATCGTTTTACTCCTATTATTTTTATATTTGTGATTCCTTCTGTATATTCTCAATCATGAGTAATACAACCACTCTCTATCCTTTACGGGTATAAAAAGATTGTGATTTTGACAAGATGTCTTTTTAAATGTTTACTGTTTATCGAGAAGATACTGTTTACGCTGAAAAATGCAAATAGCAACATGATGAATCATACCGCTATTTGCCTAGCACAAATTCCTTAATGCTGAAAGGCTGATTTCACTCTCGATGTCTCAAAACGTAGCTTTGGGACATCGAGTGAAATCGGCAAAATATTTAGGTTTATTCAGAACGACGACGTAACGGTTTACGACGTTCTTGTCTTTCTTCGGGGGATGTATTAGATGTGTTTGGCCCAGAGGCATGAGGCTGATCTGGCCCCCGCTCATCTCGTCT
>JAGWYZ010000242.1 GCA_018969115.1 Chloroflexota bacterium
GCTACCCCTTGCCTTCTTATTATTTAACCTCAAAAGAAGCTAATAATGTCGAAGCCTTGGCGGCTGGCCCAGATTTTGGGATGGCAGATGCCGCTTTTCAAGGGTATCTTAACTCGAGTAAACATCACCCCCAAATTTTAGGGCTGACGTCTGGCTTGGCTGCACGAGATGAATATGGTGTTGGTTATGCTTATTCTGCCAATAGCAAATATGCCAACTATTGGGTGGTGTTAACTACAAAGAAGGGAGACTGAAGAAAAGGATGAAGGATGAAGGATGAAGGATGAATTTTTCACCCTTCATCCTTCACCCTTCATCCTTTTTATTATGGGTTGGTGCTAAGACCAGCTAAAAGTAATAAAATGAGATCGTAAGTGCCATGAGCGATGGCGCTGGTGCTGGTATTGATGCGGCGACGCAAGATTCCCATGACAGTGCCGACCATAAATACGACAATTAGCCCATCAAAATTGTATTGCACAGCGTGTAAGCTGGTAAAAAACAAGTTTGAGAGTACGATGCCAAGTTTGGGTTGCAATACGCCACGCACAGCCAATTCTTCGCCTAAACCAGCTGTTACTGCTACGACCAAGGCTCCAATCGGACTCATGGCAAAAGCGATGAGTTTGCCAAAAACTTCGGCGTTTGTTTTTTGCCAGCCCATCGTGCCCCATACGATATCGATACCCGACGACAAGACCCGAACCAGCAGCACCATGAATATGGCTGTCACAATGCCGATCATGACTTGGTGCAAGGTTGGTTTTACAACCCCCAATCGTTTTAAGGCTTCTTTCCAAGTGCGTTTGGTCAGCCATCCAACAGCAAAAATAGTGCATGGCACAGTCCAAATTAGCGTATATAAAGTGCCGCGCAAACTTGAACCCTGATCGACATTATCAAAAGTTGAGGCCGGTAAGGCCGAGGCCAGTTTGAGTAAGGGTGGTTGCCCCAACGCCAGTAAAGGCACTGCAAACAAAATAGTCAGCGTGACCACCGTCACCAAGGCATTGGCATGTACCGATGAATTGGGATCAATAGGGATAATGTGGCTAATGAGGTTGCGTATGGCTGGAAATAAACATAAAATCCCTGACAAAAGGGCCATACCGACGCCAAAGACCAAGATGAGCATTCTTAATTGCCAGCCAGCCTGCAAGATTGACGTTTGATTGATTTGATTGGGAGCGCTAAGCGCTTGTGGTGTAATCAGGCTTGCTGCGCCCATGCCAACAACGGCAACGGTGATGACCAAGATCAGGATGATCAACCAAATAATGGCGAAAATACGCGCCCATTCACGCTGCAACCCTAAATAAGACAAAACAGCTAAAACCATGAATGGAAACGATTGCAGTGAGGCAGTTAAAAAACTGAAGATTTCTTGCGAAGGTATCATAAGGCGTTACTGAGTATACTCAGCAAATCGCAAAGATAGATTTATGCCAACCACAACCCATTATTTCCCTAAAAATTTTAAATGGGGCACTGCCACATCTTCACATCAGGTGGAAGGAAATAACCATAATAACCAATGGGCGCTGTGGGAGCAACAAGAAGGCCGGATTGTTGATGGGGATGTTGCAGGCCTTGCTTGTAATTGGTGGCTTAATAGCGATGGCGATTTTGACCGCATGGTTGCATTGGGGCTGAATGCGCATCGCATTTCATTAGAATGGAGCCGCATTGAGCCGAGTGAAGGCCAGTTTGATAATGCCGCGCTTGAGCGTTACCGTGCCATGTTGCTCGGCCTGCGACATCGCGGCATCGAGCCGATGGTGACGCTGCATCATTTTACCAACCCGATTTGGTTAGAGGAGCAGGGTGGCTGGGAGAATGAGGCCGTGATTGGTTGGTTTGCGCGTTATACGGCAGTGGTGGTAAATGCTTTGGGTGATTTGTGCGACTTGTGGTGTACGATTAACGAGCCAAATGTGTATGCGGTGTTAGCTTATCTCGGGGGCACCCACCCGCCCGGGCATGAAGGCATTACCAAGCGCTCGTTTGCAGTGTTGCGCAATATGCTGTTGGCGCATGGCGCAGCATATCAAACATTACACCAAAAACAAGTATTGGCGCGGGTTGGCTTGGCCCATCATATGCGTTATTTCAGCCCATTACGCCCAAATCATATTTTGGATGGAATGACAGCCAAATTTCAAGATTATGCTTTTAACGAGAGTGTAATTTTGGCGTTGACCCAAGGCAAATGGTCGTTGGCGCTGCGCCAAGGTGCAACCCAAAGTGCACGTGGCTTGCGCGGCACGTTAGATTGGATCGGGCTGAATTACTATACCCGCCAATTTACCATGTTTGATATTCGTAGCAGCGCCACCTTATTTGGGCGAGTGATTGAACCAGCGATGTTGCGCGAGGCTGAAATTTTTGGCTATCACAACCCATTGAAAACCGAAATTAGCGACTATAACTATGGCGAAATTTACCCTGATGGTTTGTGGAAATTGTTGCAGCGGCTTGGGCGTTTAAATATCCCAATTTATATTACCGAGTGTGGGCTGCCCGATGCCGATGATGATCAACGCCCCGCTTTTTTGATGCGCCATCTCAAGCCAGTTTGGCTTGGTATTCAGTTTTGTTACAACATAGTCGGTTTTTATCATTGGTCACTCACCGATAATTTTGAGTGGTCGGAGGGGTGGCGTATGAAATTTGGTTTATATGCCTTTGACCATGTCACCCAACAACGTACGTTGCGACCAAGCGGTCGTTTGTATGGCGAAATCGCAAAATCGAATAGCCTGACCCGTGATCAAGCGGAACGGTATGCCCCCGATGTTTTATTGCGCTTGTTTCCGACTTGAAAGGCCAGTATAATCAGTTGCCCTGTATGTCCACCCCATTTGTTGCCCTAGTGGGCCGCCCCAACGTCGGCAAAAGCACGTTATTTAACCGTATTATCGGCGAGAATTTATCCGTCGTGGACAATCGACCCGGCACAACTCGTGACCGTGTGTATTCAAAATGTAACTGGAACGGTGCTGAATTTGTCTTGGTTGATACCGGTGGTATCGAGCCGCTTGAGGCGCTGCGTGATAAAGAAGTTGCTGTTATTGCTGAAGGTTCGGCTGATTTTGTGCACGAGATCCGCGAGCAAGCCGAGATTGCGATTGCCGAAGCCGATGTGATTGTCTTTACGGTTGACGGTCAAGCAGGTTTGACCGCCATTGATGAAGCTGTTGCCGAGATTTTGCGTCGGCTGATTGGGCAACGCCAAAAAGCTGGACATACTGTGCCCCCTATGGTGGTTGCTGCCAGCAAAGCCGAGGCTACACACATTCGCCAAGAGGCGATGGAATTTTACGCATTGGGCTTAGGCGAAGTATTTGCCGTGAGCGGTCTGCAAGGCGATGGTGTGGCTGATATGCTCGACGAGATCGTGCGTTCATTGCCTGCCAAAAACCCTATTGATGAGGCTGAAGATGATTCGTTGAAGATTGCATTATTAGGCCGCCCCAATGTCGGCAAGTCATCATTATTCAATCAATTGATTGGCGAGCCGCGTGTCATTGTTAGCCCGGTGGCTGGCACTACCCGTGATGCCATCGATACCGTGATCGAGTTTACCGAGACCAATCGACCGATTGGGGATTCAAGCGAGGTCGATTCAGCCGATGAAGCACTTGAAGGTGCAGAAACTTTTGTGCCAGTGGTAAATAAGATTACCTTAATCGACACAGCTGGTATTCGCAAGCGCGGTTCAATTGAGCCGGGTGTCGAAAAATTTAGCGTGTTACGGGCATTTAAGGCGATTGAACGTGCTCATGTCGTGCTGTTGTTAGTCGATGCTGACGAGGGCATTACCGTGCAAGATGAACACATTGCAGGTTACATTCTCGAAGCCAATAAGGGCGTAATCGTGTTAGTCAACAAATGGGATTTGCTAGAGAGCAAGGAGAAAGTTGCGCGTTCTGAGCGTGAGGTCGAAGGATTTGGCATGTTGACCGAAAAGATGTATAAGTTGCTCGAAGAAGCGCGTTCTCGCTTTAATTTTATGGCCTATGCGCCGATTATGTTTATTTCAGCCAAAACCGGTTTTCGCTGCGAGCAAATCTTTCCGGCGGCATTGCGGGTGAATGAGGCGAGGGCGATGCGTATCCCAACCTCTGATCTAAATCGTATTTTGCGTGAGGCTCATGCCAAACATTCGCCCCCTTCAACCGGTGGCAAACGGCTTAAAGTATTTTTTGGTTCACAAGTGGGGATTAATCCCCCCACGTTTGTGTTTCATTGTAATGACACCAAACTGGCGCATTTTAGTTATCGCCGCTATATCGAAAATCGCATTCGTGCCGAATTTGGTTTCTTTGGTACACCAATGCGGGTGATATTTAGAGGACGAGACGATAAAGAATAAAAAAATTACGAATTACGAATTGGGTATAAATTGTCTAGCCATTTGTAATTCGTAGTTCATAATTTGTAATTCATAATTTAGAGATGAAGGCATTATTAGCATTGGCCGATGGCACATTATGGCCAGGTGAGGCATTTGGCCAAATCGGCGAAACGACCGGCGAGGTCGTGTTCAATACCAGTATGACTGGGTATCAAGAAATTTTAACTGACCCCTCGTATTGTGGGCAAATCGTGGTGATGAGCCAGCCGCATATCGGCAATTATGGCGCAAATTCAGACGATGATGAATCGGATCGCGCATGGGCGGCTGGGTTTGTGGTGCGGGCAGCTAGCCCCACCGTGTCAAATTATCGCGCCAATATATCGTTAGATGATTATTTAAAGGCCCGCAACCTCGTTTCGATTAGCGATGTCGATACACGGGCTTTGGTGCGGCATATTCGCACTTATGGTGCGCAAAATGCCGCTATTTCAAGTCTCAATACCGACCCTGATCGGTTGGTGCAAATGGCTAAAAATGCCCCCGATATGAATGGCCTTGATTTGGTGAAAAACGTCACCTGTGCCACGCCTTATCATTGGGCGCAATCGGTTGAAGCCAACTGGGTGATGCCCGGCAGCTTGGCTGCTCTAAAGGCTGTGCCCAAACATGTAGTAGCATATGACTATGGCATCAAGCGTAATATTTTACGTTTGTTGGTGGCACATGGCTGCAAGGTGACGGTTGTGCCCGCCGATATGCCCGCCACCGAGGTCATGGCACTTAAACCTGATGGCGTGTTCTTATCCAATGGACCCGGCGACCCCGCTGCCGTGACTTATGCCATTGACAATTTAAAACAACTCATTGGCAAAACGCCGATTTTTGGCATTTGTTTGGGGCATCAATTGCTTGGTTTGGCCTTGGGCGGCAGTACTTATAAACTAAAGTTTGGGCATCGTGGTGGCAATCAACCAGTAAAATTTAGCAATAACGGCATGGTTGAAATTTCGAGTCATAATCATGGTTTTGCGGTGAGTGCCGACAGTTTGCCAAATGGGGTTGAGGTGACCCATGTCAACCTAAACGATGGCTGTGTCGAAGGTTTACGTGCCCGTAAACAACGTGCTTTTAGTGTGCAATACCATCCAGAGTCGGCTCCCGGCCCTCATGATTCACAGTATTTGTTCAACGAATTTTTGCAGTTGATGAATTGATATACACTTAGCCTATGCGCGAAAATAAAATATTAACCACATTTAAAAATGGCGGCGCAATTATTAATGGGTGGGCACAATTGCCCACGTCATTTGCCGCCGAGGTCTTCGCAAATTCGGGTTGGGATAGCATTACGATTGACATGCAACACGGGCCGGTTGATTATCAACGGGCGCTTGAAATGTTGCAAGGTATCGAGACCGAGCAAACGCCAGCGATGGCGCGAGTGCCGTGGAACGAGCCGGGCATCATCATGAAAATGCTCGATGCGGGGTGTCTTGGCATCATTTGCCCGATGATTAACACACGGGCGCAGTGCGAAGCATTCGTCGGCGCGTGTCGTTATCCACCGATGGGTTATCGCAGCTTTGGCCCATTACGTGCAAGCATGATTTATGGCGATGATTATGCCCCAAATGCCAATAATTTTTGCATTACGATGGCGATGATTGAGACCAAAGAGGCGGTCGATAATCTTGAATCGATTCTTACCGTGCCGGGGTTAGATGCCATTTATATTGGCCCAGCCGATCTTAGCCAGAGCTATGGCTACCCACCAAAAGCCGACCCAACTGTGCCACAAATCGTTGAAACGGTTGAATATATCGTGAATACTGCGCGTAAACATGGTATTTATGTGGGCATGCATTGCGCTGATGTCGCCTATGGGTTGGAAATGGTTAAAAAAGGCATTCAATTTATTACCATTTTGGGCGATTCGCGTTTATTACAAGTGGCTTCGATGAATGTCGTGAAGCAATTTAAATCTGGTGCAGCCACTGCCAGCGCCCAAGCATCGGGTGGTCCTTATTAATATTTAG
>JAGWYZ010000012.1 GCA_018969115.1 Chloroflexota bacterium
ATTTTGTCTAAATATGCGCTCTGATTTGATAAGATCACGTGATTTCATTTGACCAGAAAGTGGAAATTGATTTAAGAAACACCCTCTTAGGATTACATCTAGGTATTTCGGGATAACGCACAAGATGACACATAAATAGAGGTGCACACCTAAGTTTTTGAGTAAGTGGACAAAAAAAGACGTGCCACCGGCACGTCTTTACCGTTGATACATTGAACGTAGCCGCTGATACAACGCCAAATACTGCCGCGACTGCGCCGCGAATGACAGCGTGTCTTGCACCCGTTGCCGCCCCGCCGCGCCCATGTGTTGGGCCAATGCACGATCTTGTAGCAAATCGCTGATGCGAGCGCTCATCGCATCAACATCACGGGCTGGGCAAACGTAGCCGGTTTCGTCATGCACCACCGACTCTGGCAAACCACCAATATTTGACACCACACACGGCAAACCACGTACCATCGCGTCGGCTACCGCAATACCTTGGCTCTCGATCAGGCTCGGCTGATAATACACACTGGCCTCGGCGTAATAGCGGTCGATCTGGTGCGGGGCGCTGATATAACCCGGCGTGATAATGCGCTCACTCAGCCCGGTAGCGCGGATGCGTTGGCACATCTCATCATACAGATGCCCATTGCCCAGCCACACAAACCGCGCTTGTGGCAGTTGGGTCAGCACCCGCTGCGCCACCGCAAACCACGTTTCTGGGTCTTTATAATCGTTCATGTGGCCAATGGTCAGCACCGTAGGTAACACCGACGATGCCATCATCGGCGCGGGCAAGGGTGATTCAGGCGGGCGATAAGAGTTGTAGATGACTGAAATGGCAGCAGGCTGCACACCCAAATTTTGGCTGATGCGCTGCGCCGAAAAGCGCGATACCGTGACGAAATGCTTGCCTTGGCAGCGGCTGATCCAATTCGCCAAACGCACTAACCCTGCCCGCAAACGAGTGGTGGGGTAAGTATGAATGACATTGAGCACCGGCCCAGCAAACAGCATCACACCTAAGCGCGCCCCCGGGTCGCCATTAATGGTGATGATGAGATCGGGACAAAAGTGTTTGACCGCTTGCCGCGCAAAAAGCCAATCGTAAAGTTGCGGCACATGTTGCTGCAATTTGCTGCGCACAGCGTAAATGGGGTATTCGAATTTACTGCCAAAGCGCACATCGACCCGTTTAAGCCATTGGGCGATACGCTGCACC
Source organism: Chloroflexota bacterium (assembly GCA_018969115.1). GTDB lineage: Bacteria > Chloroflexota > Anaerolineae > J036 > Brachytrichaceae > AQU-03. Next base: position 1,211 of record JAGWYZ010000012.1, read on the forward strand.
CGTGCTCCCACCACGCCCCATGTTTGCACATAAATATCATCGGGCCGCACCCCCAATTGAGCAAAGCGGGACAGCATGGCCGAGCTTGCTTGGCCGGGTTGAATGAGCACAGCACTGCGGATGCCATTTTCTTGGTGCACCTGCAATAATTGCAAGAAAAAAGTGAGTGTGCCGCCAAAGGTGTCGTATTCGGGCACAATTAAAACACGCACTGGGTATTGCATGAGCGGCATATTATGGCTGAATACGCGCCGCCAACGCCCGCGCCCGCGCTGGCGCATCGCCAACATAGGCGCTGGCATCGAGCAAAGCCCGCGCTTGGGCGGCTGGCAGCAAACGGGTGATTTCAACATCGACACACAATGAATCGATGAGCGGATTGGCTTGCCCAGCATTGATGGCGGCCCATGCCTGCATCGAATGGCTGCGTATGACCTCATGCAGGTTTTGGCGGTCGCCACCCGCCTTGACCGCCGCCATGAGCAGCCGCTCGGTGGCAGCAAAAGGGCCATAGGTCGCCATATTGCGAGCGATTTGGGCCGTGTTGATGCGCAGATCGCGCACAATGCGCGTCGCCACCCGCAACATTTCATCCACCGCCAAAAAGGCTTCAGGTAAAACTACGCGGCGGTTGGCCGAGTCGTCGAGGGTGCGCTCGAGCAACGAATGGGCGGCGTTGTCCCACATCACACGCGGCAGCGTCGCCACAAAACGCGCCAACGAGTCGATCTTTTCGGCATTGATGGGGTTGCGTTTAAAGGGCATGGCTGATGACCCCACTTGTTTACTTGCAAATGGCTCGGCCAATTCGCCAATGGGCGGCGACTGCAACACCCGCAAATCAAAGGCAAATTTATACAATGATTGTGAAATGCCAGCCAACACATTCAACACCAACCAATCTTGTTTGCGCGGATACGTTTGCGTCACCACCTCAAAAGTGAGTTGGTTGATCGATTGGTGGAGATGTTGATTAAAGCTGGCAAAGCGCACTGGGTCTGCATCGCATAATTCTAAATACGAAGCGCTGGTACCAACAGCACCGCGAAAACCTTTACCCTTAATCTGATCGCGACAACGCCGCAACTCGTCAAGATCGATACACAGATCTTGCAAATATTGTGCAAGGCGGTAGCCCAGCGTGGTCGGCTCGGCGGGCTGCAAATGGGTAAACGCCATCGTCGTCAGGTCGGCATAGCGTTCAACCTGCGCCGCAAGGCTGTGCAACAACCCTTCGAGGCTGGTCAGAGTGAGCGTCAAAGCCGCTTGTAAACGCATCGCCTCAGCGTTGTCCTCAATATCCATGCTGGTTGCACCCAGATGAATAATGCCGCCGCCAATCGGGCATTGCTCAGCAAAAGCATGAACCTCGGCCATCAAATCATGATGAATTTCGCGTTCAATCTCAAGGGCGCGGGCAATGCTGGCCTCGGTCACATCGTCGGCATGGGCACGGAGGTCATCAACCTGCGCCGCATTCACAATGCCAAGCTGTAATTGGGCCTCAGCCAACTTTACCCATAATTGTCGCCATAAGCGGCGCTTGTGTTGTTCGCTCCATAATTCGCGCATAGCAGCGCCGCCATAACGCTGTGTAAAGGGCGATTGAAAAGTGTGGTGCATTGAAAATTGAAAATTAAAAATGTGAAATTATTGACACAGAAATCGAGTTTCTTCCAGAAACCCGATTTCTAGATAAGCATGCTTATTGCCGACAATTTTACATTTTCAATTTTAAATTCCCCCACACAGGGTTTTCGCGTCCGCGGGCGGCAATGTCTTCGACAGCCACAATGTGACCCTCTTCGATGATGAGTGCGTGGTCGAAATTATTGACCGTTGGACAAACATGGCGCGGTACAAAATACAGCACCTCGCCAATTTCGGGCAATGGGCTTCCGGCGGGTACATCAATCGGCAAATGTTCTTCGCTGGGGCCTTTGGGCGACCAATCAGCATGACCAATCACCTCGCCAGTCGGGATACCAGCATCTGCCGACAACGCCTTGTGCCCAGCATACGCCGTAACGCGATTAGGAGCCGGTTGGCTGGCAACATGGGCAATCACCACTGCCGCCGGTTTGTAATCGAGCTGCGGCAAAATATTGGGAAATGACATATCGGCATAAATCACAGTGCCGGGCGACACCCGATGCACAAAATTGGCCCCACGAAATGGCGCATACGTCAGCGCACATGGGTAAGCCGGTGTGCCAGAGGTCACCACTTCGGGCACGCGAATGCCAACGCCATTGATGGCGGCGATCAAAGTCATCAACCCGTCATAATTTTGGTGAGCCGCAATCGTGCGCTCGGGCATGGCCAGATGCGACAAATGCCCATCATAATAATGAATACCTGCAAACTCAACCCCTGCCGCAATGATGGCTTGGGTCAGCGCCACAATATCACCCACCCGTGCTTGCGGTAGGCCGCTGCGATTCATACCTGGGTTAACATCGACATACAGCGCTACTTTGCTGCCCACCCACGCCTTTAGTTGCGATGGATGCTCGATAGTGGCACTAACGCGCGTATTCGGAAATTGGGCGGCGATATCGCAGGTGCGGCGGGCATTCGCCCCCACCAACGAATAGGCCAAATTGGCATCGGGCGCACCAATTTGGCACAAAGTGAGCAATTCAAGAGTGGTGGCAGCCTTAAATTGCTTCACGCCATGCTGCATAAAACGCCGCATCGTGCTTGGCAATTTGTTGGTCTTAATATGCGGTCGCCAACGATTGGGGTCGTTGCCACATTCAGCCAAAGTCACTTGAATATTGTGCTCAACAAATTTGGGGTAAATTGCCAAGGCTGGGGTCATAATATTGACTAAATCAGCATCGACAATGCGGTAATCGGCAAGTGAAAGGTTCATTTTTTTAATTACGAATTACGAATTACGAATTACGAATTCGTCGCAAGTAATCTTACGATTCGTAATTTGTAATTCGTAGTTTACTTATCTGACTTGTAAGTCTACAACCAATTCTGGACGCAATTCTAATCTCCCATTACGCGCCTCAACCCATTCGCCTTGGGCCGATAACACATCGCCTACATGCAACGTGCGCGAGAAAGGCAAACTGTGCCAAAGGTCAAACAACTGTATCGGCATACTATTGCCCTGATCGTCTTGCAACTCAATACGAGCCGATTGGGCAGCGCCACGAATATCACGCACCATGCCACTGACGGCCAGCCACTGTGCGGGGGCTTCTTTTGCCATCGCCGCAATCGGGCGAATCTCAAAAGCCCGTGCCACCGGCAATAATTGGGTGCTGGCAGCCCGCAAAGCTAACAATTGTTTGCGCCCACGAAACTCGGCCACACTGCCCTCAAGCCGCACCCAATCACCCACTTGCACATCGGGTGGGCGACCAAATACAGCTGAATTGAGCGGCATTACCAGATCGGCGGTGGCGTTATCTTCACGCAAGCCAATAATACGCAGGCTATTGCCTGCATCACGGCTGCGGCGCACTTGGGCTGTCACGCTGACCACATCGCCCACGGCGGCGGCATCCAGCTCGCTCAGGTGAATAGATCTTGTGGCGGGGGCAGTAATGCGTAATTCATCGGCAGCGTTGATGGTTAAAGTCGCCTCATCATCTCGAATCCGCAACGTGCCTTCAACCGCCACTTGGTCGCCGGGTGCTGGAATATTTTTACGGCGCAGCAATTCAGCCACCACCGCCCGATATGCTTGCACCCGCATTTCGCCGCCGCGATCACGCAATCGAAAAGACAAATAGCCGTCGGCCTCTGACAAAATGGGGTGATCGGCTAAAACGCCTTCCAGCCTCACATAGGCAAAGTTCATGGCCGGTTGAATGGCTGCCGATGAAATGGTGGTGCGAGGTTTGGCTTGAGAAGCGAGAATGAAGGCAGCAGTGCTGCCAATTGCCAAAAAAACGAGTAATATTTTGGCAACACGCATGAAGAAATTTAAAATTTAAAATGGAAAATTTAAAATTGGAGGAAAAGCCTAGTTAATTTTCCATTTTAAATTTCACTAGTTGGCTGGTGGTGGGACGGGTAAGTCAGCGATCGCAGTTTTTGCCCATTTGTCACCTTCTTCAATCAACATAATCGGAATACCGTCTTTAATTGGGTATTTACGACCACAAGTTTCATCAATCAACCAACTGTCTTTATAAAAAGTCAGTCGGCCCGGGTCTTCGCCGGGTTGGCGGGTTGACCCTGAAACACAATAGGGGCAACGTAAAATATTGAGAAGCTCTTGGCTAATAGTGTGTACCATGTATTTTGTCCTTATATGAATTTAAATTTTGTTTATTTTATACCGAGAAATAATAAAACAAGAGAATGCCGATCTTACGATGCCGCTTCCTGCAAAGCAGAAGAGACATCGTGAGATCGGCAAAAACGACATTTTTAATGCTTTTATGAGTATAACTTACGCACCGCGCAATTGTCGCACGTGCTCGCTCACCACTTGCACCGGATCAGCGGCATCAAACGAGGCCCGCAACAAGGCGCTGGCAACAATGGCCCCATCGGCCAAGTTGCCGATCTCGCGCACATGAGCGGCAGTGCTAACACCAAAGCCCACTACGACCGGTTTGCCCTCGGCCTTAGCTTTTACGCGCTCAACATATTCACGCAGGCCAGCGGCGAGGGTGTCGCGTGCGCCTGTCACCCCTGTCACCTGCACTACATAAATAAAACCGCTGGCATAATTGGCAGCCAATTCGAGGCGGGCGGCGGTGCTGGTGGGCGCGGCAAATTGCACCAAAGCCATATTATTTTGGGCGCACAATTCCCCCAATTCGCCGCTCTCTTCGGGCGGCAAATCGGGCACAATTAGCCCGTCAACGCCAGCCTTGCACCAATCTTCAACATAACCTTGTTCACCATAAGCAATGAGTGGATTAAGATAGCCCATTGCAAAAAGCGGCACAGTCACGCCTTCGGCCCGCACTCTGGCGGCAATCTCCATGCCTTTGCGCATCGTTATACCATTTTCCAAGGCAATTTGCGAGGCTTTTTGCACCACCACGCCATCGGCCAATGGGTCGCTAAACGGAATACCCAGTTCGATCATGTCGGCGCCTGCTGTTGCAATCGCTTTGATGATCTGCACGGACGTTTCGATCGTCGGGTAGCCTAAGGTCCAAAACGGCATCAATGCCGGGCGGTGTTCGCTTCGCGCTTTGGCAAAAGCATGGTCAATAGCATTCAGGCCCATCAGTTTGGAAATTTAGAATTTAAAATGGAAAATGGAAAATTGGGCAGCAATTTTTGAGGGCATCCTCAAAAGACGTAATGCCGAAATCACTATGGCAACCTGTTTGCATTGGGCTTTGCCCAATGCAAACAGGTTGCCATAGTGATTTCGGCGAAGATTTATTTTACCTGCCCCAATTTTTCATTTTAAATTTTCAATTTTGAATTTTTCGGTAGCTGCCGTTGAAATAAATTAAGGGGGAAGCTTCGGGTTGTTGCACTTGGGCAGCCAACACTTGACCAATAAAGATAGTGTGATCGCCGCCCAGATGCCGCTCGATCACTTTACAATCGAGATACGCTAGGGCATCACTCAACACCGGCGCACCAGTGGCCGCCACATGATGCGCCAAGCCAGCAAAACGCTCGGTGTCGGGCATACGCCCCGCAAACCGATCTGAGATCGACTGCATTTCTGGCGTTAGAAAATTGACGCAAAAAATGCCACTGGCATCGATGAGCGGGTGGGTGCGGGTTTTGGTGTTGATGCACACAAATACCATCGGTGGGTCTACGGCCAACGACGAAAACGCCGTTGCCGTTAACCCATAAATTAGGCCATCGTGTTTGGTAGTGATGATGGTGACGGTGCTGGCCCAGCGCCGCATCACTTGCTTCATATTATCGGGAGTCATCTTTGGAAATATAAAATTGAAAATGTAAAATTGAAAATTGGCCCATGGCCTCCATTTTTAATTTTACATTTTCGATTTTCAATTTTATTTAGCCGTGTTTCTTCATAAAACGATACATACGCTCGATCGCAGTTTCAATTTTTTCATAAGATTGGGCGTAGGCGATACGCACATGATTTGCACCAGAAAAGCCAAAAGCGCTGCCGGGCACCAGTGCCACTTCTTCTTCTGCCAATAGCGTATTCGCAAATACGTCGCCGTTCATGCCACTGGCACTGACGTCGGGGAAACAATAAAATGCGCCGCGTGGCTCAAAACAGGTTAGGCCCATCGTGTTTAGCTCACGCACCAACAATTTGCGCCGCCGATCATATTCACCCACCATGTGTTGCACATGTGCTTCGCCTTGCTCTAGCGCCGCCACCGCCGCAGCTTGGCTCATGGTGGGGGCCGACATGATAATGTATTGATGCACCTTTTTGGCGGCCGCTACCAATGCCTCTGGCCCACACATATAGCCAATTCGCCAGCCGGTCATGGCGTAATCTTTGCTAAAGCCGCCCAAAAGCACGGTGCGCTCGCGCATGCTCGGCAACGATGGCACACACACATGTGGCACCCCATACACCAACCGGTCATACACTTCGTCACTCACGACAATCAAATCATGCTTTTTGGCCACCTCACCGATACTGATTAGATTGTCACGGGTATACACTGCGCCGGTGGGGTTGCTGGGCGAGCCAATTAAAATGGCTTTGGTTTTAGGCGTAATATAAGGTGCTATCACATCACCGCTGGCCTGAAAACCTGTGGCAGCGGTCAAATCGACAGTCACAGGCGTACCGCCCGACAACGCCACCGAAGCCGAATAAGCCACAAAACATGGGGCCGGAATGACCACTTCATCACCTGGGTCACAAATGGCGATGAATAAATCGGCAAAAGCCTCGCTCACCCCAACCGTCACAAAAATCTCGGTTTCTGGGTCATAGCTCACGCCATAACGCTTACTAAGGTGGGCGCTAATAGCACGGCGCAGTTGAATAGTGCCAGCATTGCTGGTATAAGCGGTTTCGCCGCGCAGCAATGAATCGACCCCCGCCTGCAAAATAGGGCGCGGGGTGACAAAATCTGGCTCCCCAATCGCAAGTGAAATCACCTTGGGGTTGGCAGCGGCAATATCAAAAAACTTGCGTATGCCCGATGGGGGAATAGCGTTAACACGCTGTGAGATCAAGTTGCGCATTGGGCTATTTTAATCGCAGCTGGCGCTTCATTACGTACAATCTTGCCATGACAATAATCCCGTTTCCCACCCTCTCACTAAATGAGCGCCTCGCACGGCTTGCTTTGCCGCCCCAAACTGGGCAGCTGCCGATTGTGATTGATACCGACCCATATAACGAAATTGACGATCAATTCGCAATCACCTACGCCCTCAGCTCACCAGAGCGATTTGAGGTAAAAGCACTCTATGCCGCGCCATTTGCCAATGAGCGCTCTGGCTTTGATGAAGGACGCGGCATGGCCACCAGTTTTGAAACAGCCCAGACGATATTGGCAAAATTACAGACGCAGGGCGCATCAACCCCGCCGGTTTATCGCGGCAGCACCCGCTTTGCCACCTCACCAACTGACCCATCTGGCTTTCAAGGCGAGGCCATTCACAGCGATGCCGCCGCGCATCTCATTCAATTGGCCCGTACCCAGCCCGATGATGCGCCGCTGTATGTGGTGGCAATTGCAGCCATCACCAATATTGCATCGGCCATTTTGTTAGCCCCCGATCTCATTCGCAAAATTATTGTGGTTTGGCTGGGTGGGCATCCGCATAACTATCACGATACCAATGAATTTAATTTGCAGCAAGACCCCTTCGCCACCCGTGTCATTTTAGATTGCGGGGTGCCGTTGGTGCTCATCCCATGTTTTAACGTCACCGAGCATTTGTCGCTCACCACCAACGAGGTACAAACGCGGGTGGCACCGCACGGCGAAATTGGCGCATATTTGGCGCACGAGTTTGTTAAATATGCCGCCGAGCACCATGCCGACTCGCGTGCAATTTGGGATATGGGGCCATTTGCTTGGTTGGTGAACCCCGATTGGGTCGAGACGGCGATTATGCCAACCCCCATTTTGGGGACCAGCCCCTTGCAAACCGAAGGTTACTCTGCCCCGCATTTACATAAAAAACGGCAGGCCAACAAAAGCCGCCCCGCGCATTGCGCATGGTCGATCGACCCACGACGGCACGTCATGCTTGAAGCATTGCGGCTCAATCGTGATGCAATTTTTGCTGATTTTTATCGTAAATTAGCGGGGTTTGCAACAAACAGTAGAAGTTAAAACATATTTTCGCCGCACTCACTATCACTAACCGGAAATAACTCGGGATGTACCCATACCTTCGCCATCTCACTCGTGAATGAATTCACGGTCTAAAAATTTCAAACCCGCTAAAGCGCGTTCGCCGCAGCGTGAGGTTACGCACAACCTCTTAATGCGTTTTAACGCATTTGTTTGTTTAAGGCCGTGAATTCATTCACGGGCAGGCAATCGCAAATTGGCGAAGGTATTGATGTATAGCAATTAGTTCGTCTCGCTTCTTTCGGAATACACCGCTGCTTTGATTGCAATTGTTATCGCAGGCTAATGTAATCAGCAATATAGTTCGTTTGCAGGGCTGTTCAAAAGTCGCCTCGTCATTCCCGCGAAAGCGAGAATCTATAACCAGACAGGCGTAGTTTGACTGGTTTGCCGCATTTTTGACCGACCTCGTTATGGATCTCCGCTTTCGCGGAGATGACAGGTTAAGTGAAGTGCTAACTTTTGAACAGCCTTAATTCGTTTGTCTACTTTTGAAACTTCACTTCGCTTTTTGTTATACTTGCGTTGGAGCGTTTAGCTTGATCTCTTTGGTCGGTTTTCATTCTATTTTGCCCTATTTTTTGTATTCTTTCAAATCCACAGAATCCGGCAGAACTAGAAAGATTGAATCAACTACACTACAAGATAAAACTATATCAAGCTTCATAGGATCAATAAATTAATGAATACTCCAAAAACCTTATTTGATGTATTACAAGTTAGTCGACATGCTGAGACCAAAACAATAGATGATGCATATCGATCCATCGCTAAACGCTACCATCCTGATATTAACAAAGATCCTCAAGCAACAACCAAAATGAGGGAAATTAATGAGGCTTACGAAATTTTAAAAGACCCCATAAAACGGGAACAATATCGGATAGAAATTGAGTATTTAGAACAAGAGGCATTTAAAAAAGCAACCGCCCAAGCAATAGAAAAGGCAAAAAGAGAAGCAGAAAGAGAAGCAGCCGCCAAAGCAAAACAAAATAACACACCAAAAGAACAACAAAATTATCCTTCTTACTCGGTAATGCTCGATGCTGCAACAAAATCATTTGAAGCCGAAAAATATGATGATGCATACCGAATTGCAACCTCAGCGCTCACTCTTTACCCCGATGATGAGCGTGCTAATAAAATAGTCAAAGATGTCATACATAGGCGTGATTGGCTTAATCGCTACACCCGGCTAAGCCAATCACTACAAGACTTACAATCTCAAGCTCGCATCTTGCAATCAGAGTGGACAAATTCTAAAGATGATAAACAAGTGTTTAGCCGATTATTACAATCCAGACAAGCGGGAGTAAAAGCTAATGAGGTTGATCGCCCAAACAACTATTTACCATATACCATAATACTTGCAACTATTCTTCTCCTCAGCTCAATTTTTACCATTTCTTATTACGGAAAAACCAAGCAAACCAGTTTAAAAATAAAGATTTTTGAGCAAGAAACCTTGACGTATATCTCACAGCTTATATCTGAAACTGTTTTTTCCTCAATAGGTTTGACCATAGCATTAATTAGTGCTGGATTATTACTATGGATATTTTGGAAAAACAATAAAACTCTAGGCCGATTCTATTAAGCAATACCTTAATTAAGCACACTCATTTACTCAACTTCAGGGATCCCTATTGCCGAAATCTGTAGAAGTGTAACAATGGCTTGTCAAAACTTTGGCTAACCTGACTACACTTTTACGAATCTAGTCTTTAGGGATCCCTCACCTTTTATCCTGAGCTTGTCGAAGGGTTTCGAGATGACGCTTGAGGTTATAAGTTTCTCCAACTTGCTGGACGCAAATTGCTGGACGCAAACCCTCAGGACAGCGTCTAAGAATTTCGAGATGACAGCGAGCAAGTTTTCTTTTACGAAACACTCTCTTGAGTCTTTGAAAACGCCCCAACTATTGAAACTCGGCTTAAATTAACCACGCAAAAAGCGAATGAGCGTATTGGTCGAGCTGTCATGATTGAGCGCCGCGGCAGGGTTTTGCAATTCGGGAATAATGCGCTTGGCCAACACTTTGCCCAACTCGACACCCCATTGATCGAATGAGTTGATGCCCCAAATGACACCTTGGGTAAACACGCTGTGTTCATACAGCGCAATCAGGCTACCCAAGGTCGCTGGGGTGAGTTGCTCAGCCAAAATCATGCTTGAGGGGCGGTTGCCCTCAAATAGGCGATGCGGGATCATAGCCTCGCTCACACCTTCGAGTCGCAATTGCTCGTAGGTTTTGCCAAAAGCCAAGGCCTCGGCCTGCGCCAACATATTGGCCTGTAAAAAGGCATGATGGCTGCCCAGCGGGTTATGTGTGTGCTTAAAACCGATGAAATCACAGGGGATGACAGCCGTGCCTTGGTGAATGAGTTGGTGGAAGGAGTGTTGCCCGTTGGTGCCCGGTTCGCCCCAATACACCGGCCCGGTGGCATAGTCAACCCGTTCACCTGCAAGGGTGACGCTTTTGCCGTTGCTTTCCATCGTCAATTGCTGTAAATAGGCCGGAAACCGTTTGAGATATTGGTCGTAAGGCAACACGGCGATGCTGCTCACGCCGAAGAAATTGACATACCAGACCGTCAACAACCCCATGATGACGGGCAAATTTTCTAAATAGGGGGCGGTGCGAAAATGCTCATCCATGGCATGAAATCCGTCGAGCATGGCGCGAAAATGGTCGGGGCCGATAGCGAGCATGGTCGAAAGCCCAATGGCGCTGTCCATCGAATACCGTCCCCCCACCCAATCCCAAAAACCAAACATATTTGCGGTGTCGATGCCAAATTCGCGCACGGCTTTTTCATTGGTCGATACCGCCACAAAGTGCTTGGCGATGGCTTCGGGGGCGGTCAATGCCGCCAGCACCCATTGCCGCGCAAGGTCGGCATTTGCCATGGTTTCGAGCGTGGTGAAGGTTTTGGATGCCACGATAAACAAGGTTTCGCTGGCATCGAGGTCGCGCACCGCTTCGGCAAAATCGCTGCCATCGACATTCGAGACAAAACGAAAAACCATGTCGCGGGCGGTGTAAGGCTTGAGCGCTTCATAAGCCATCACCGGGCCAAGGTCAGAGCCGCCGATGCCGATATTGACAATATTTTTGATGCGCTTGCCGGTATGCCCACGCCATTCGCCACTGCGCACCCGCTCGGCAAAATGCCCCATTTTGTCGAGCACCGCGTGAACTTCGGGCACGACATTTTGCCCATCAACCATAATTTCGGCCTCACGCGGGGCGCGTAGGGCCACATGCAACACGGCGCGGTCTTCGGTGCTGTTGATTTTGTCGCCGCGAAACATGGCGGCGATGTGTTGATCAAGTTGGCGCTCGTCGGCCAATTTCTCTAACAAACGCAGGGTGGTATCGGCGATGATGTGTTTTGAATAATCAAAATACAAACCAGCAGCACGTGCCACAAAATTTTCGCCACGATCGGGGTCATGCCGAAACAAATCGCGCAGATGTTTATGCTTCATGGCATCGGCATGAAGCATGAGTGATAGGTAAGCCGGAGTTCGGGTAAAGGGGGGATAGGCTGTCATTACCCTTTAATTTTAATGCTGATTTGATTGTGTAGGGGCACGGACCGTGCCTCTACTTCTTGGCAAAGGTCAATACCTGTTTGCCACCCTCAAAATAAATGCGCAAGCTATTGCCGCTCACTTCATAGCGATTCGCTGTGCCGAGCGATTTAAGATACCACGCTTCTTGCGTTGCCACCTCATTTTTAATACAGGCCATGCGGGTGCTGGCTAAAGCCCCAAATTGAATTTTATCGCCAGTTATGGTGTAACCGCCACCAAAACTATTACAACCACCTTTGCCAGAGGCATTTTTGGCATCAAAAGTGAGGGTTGATTCAACATTAGGGGCCGATTTGCCATCTTTGCTGCTTTCAACCAAGCGCCATGCGCTGCCGGTCAAGTTTTGAGCGGTTGTGGTTGCGACAGGTTTGGTGTTCGCATTGCAATTGCTTGCTAACGGTGCGCCTTTTGCATCTTCGAGCCAGGCTGAGTCACCTTTGCCAACCATCAGCATATCGGCATTGCCATAACGAAAACCGCTGCCACTGATTTGTTGTTTGAGCAAATACGTCTTGCCATTCATGGTCAAATTGACCTGATCTTTGCTAAATTCAACCCGAAATGATTTGCCTTCGTTACACACATAATTTGCCACAATCACATTTTGCGGGGTTGCGTTTGGGGTTGCACTCGCCGTTTTTTGCACCTCAATTAATTTGTCGGCGTTTACTTTGGCATATTTTGAAACCCCAACTGATGGCTTGGCCGTCATCGGTTCATTTGGCTTACGATCAGCATAGTTAAAGATAAGCGCGCCATTTTGAAAAGTGGTCGATTGGGGGGCAATACGATCGCCCAACAAAACAGCATTTGTGCCATTACAGCCAACATTGCTGCCCAAAGCCACCACCCCATAATAAAATGCGCCGCTGCCACCCGAGTCTTGGCTAAGAATCAAAGCAATATCAGCGATACCATCCTGATTAAAATCGCCACTGGCTTCATTACCAAAATAATTTGTGCGTGTCTTGGTAGCAGCGCCGGGTGCCGAGGCGGTTTCAGCGCTGCCATTTTTTAGCGTTATCTTGACATCTTCAATTATGTAAGTGCAGTTTTTGGGGTCATTGACTAACTTTGGTGTTACCGTCATTGTCGATTGAGGGGTGACCAATGGTTTTGGAGCTTCAGCCGTCGGGCTATTTGTTGCTGGGGCGCTGATGGCGATTGGGCGAATGGGTGTATTCGTCACCGCAACATTCGTGGATGGGTTTGTGGCAAACGGCGTTGATGACCCGCTGCATCCAAATAATGTGACAGAGGGTAACAGTGCAAGAAGGAAATAGACATCGTTTTTCATAATCGTAACTCCATCTAAGCATATTACAACCCAAGTCGTAATTCTTGATAAGAAATTGACAAAATCTTGATTTTTGTAAGGGTCAAAATAATAACGAAACCGTCATTTCGAGCGGAGCGAGAAATCTTTGCATAACATACGCTTTTAGCCTCAATTTACACAAAGATTTCTCGCTTCGCGTCGAAATGACAGATGTTACGCAAAAATGACGATTTCTATCTCGTGCGTGATGACACAGCGCTACGATTGCGTCCCAATCACTTGGCTGTCTAAAATCTCACCATACATATGGTTATCACGCAGCAACGCTTCGTGTTTGCCGTGTGCCACCAATTTGCCCTCATCCATCAGCAAAATCAGGTCGGCGTTGCGCACCGTGCTAATGCGTTGCGCGATAACAAAGCTGGTGCGGCCTTGCATTAATTCGTCTAAAGCTTGTTGAATCTGATACTCAGTTTCGGCATCGACCGACGAGGTGCTGTCATCAAAAATGAGGATGGCAGGTTTGAGCAACAAGGTGCGGGCGATGGCAATACGTTGTTTTTGCCCACCACTCAGCCCCACCCCACGCTCACCGATGATGGTATCGTAACGGTCTGGGAAAGCCATAATAAAATCGTGGGCTTGGGCGGCTGTGGCTGCCGCTACAATTTCATCGTCACTGGCATCCATCTTGCCATAGGCCAAATTCTCACGAATGCTGCCGCTAAACAGCACGGCATCTTGTAGCACAATGCCAATTTGGCTGCGCAACGAGGTCAAGGTGACATCACGCACATCATGCCCATCGACAAGCACACTGCCGCTGCGCACATCGTAAAAACGGGGGATGAGGTTGATGATGCTGCTTTTGCCACTGCCGGTGCGCCCCAAAATGGCGACGGTTTGACCCGGCTCAACCACAAATGACACATCGCTCAGGGTTGGGCGATCGGCCCCAGCAAATTTGAATGCGGCATTCTTAAATTCGACGCGACCTTTGATCGCTGGCAAGGGCTTGGCATTGGCCTTATCTTTCACTTCCGATTCAACATCCAACACTTCAAAAATGCGCTCGGCGCTAGCCCCTGAGCGCGAGATCGAAGCCGCCAAAAAGCCAAATTGGAAAACCGGCTGTAATAACGCTGCCAAATATGAATTGAATGCCACTAAGTCACCCACACTCAATTGTTGATTGATGACTTGAATGCCGCCAACTAACACAACCAGCATGGTGGCGATATTGACAATAAGAAACAACAGCGGAAACGTGACCGAAATACGTTTGGCAGCATCAATATTGACATCCATCAACAATTGATTGGCCCCACGATATCGGCTGGTTTCGTGGGGTTCACGCGCAAATGCCCGCACCACCCGAATACCAGCCAAATTTTCTTGCAAAATGGTGGTAAGTTTGCCCAAACGCTCTTGGGCTTTTGAGAATAATGGGCGCACACGGGCGATAAAGTAGCCAAGAAAAACGAAAATGATAGGAATACAGGCCAACTCAATCAACGCCAATTGCCAATTCATGCTGATTAACACGGCCGCGGCAGCAATTAACACAATGACTGAGCCGATGAGTTGCAACAATCCCCCGCCAATAAATTGACGCAACACATCGACATCGCTGGTAACGCGGGTCATTAATTGGCCAGTTTGTTGTTGGTCGTGATAACTAAAGCTAAGGGTGCTGAGTTTGTTGAAAATTTGGTTACGCAAATCGAAAGCCACATTTTGCGACACACGCTCGGCTAAATAGGTTTGGGCAAAGGTAAAGGCCGCCCGCACCGCCGCAGCCCCGATCAACAAGGCCACCCCTTGCCAAATATTGCCAGCCAGCTTGGGCGTGATGCCCTCATCGACGATAAATTTGAGCAGTTGCGGGGTAAGCAGGCCCAACACACTCACCATCACCATACTAATAAACGCGCCCAAAGTGATAAGACCATATGGTTTTAGAAAACTGAGCGAACGTCGTAGGGCTTGGGTATTGCCGCGTTCGCGGGGGGGACGATTATTCATGATTTTATAGCTCGCAAAAAGGCATCATACTCGCGGTAATAATCGGATTCGGCGAAAAAGGTGGAGGCCAGCGCGAGACAAACTGACCCTGCCGAGAAATTATCCAATTCTCGCCATACCATTGGGCACACATATAAGCCAACATACGGGCGATTGAGATGATAACGTTTTTTCTCTTGCCCATCGTCCAGCAGCACATCAAAGCTGCCCGATAGCGCAATTAAAAATTGTTGCAATTCTTTGTGGGCGTGCCCGGCCCGCATTGCACCTGCTGGCACATCATACAAATAATAGGTGCGTTTGATCTCAAACGGCACATGGCGCGTTTCCTCAATAAAAGTCAGGTTGCCGCGTGGCTCAGATACTTTTGGCAATTCGATCAGATAACAATTGTTGACGGACATACCGAGGGAACATTATAGTAGTGAGTAGTGAGGAAGCCGTGAGCTTTGAGCCATGAGCTTTGGTCACGAGTCATGAGTCATGAGTCAAAGCCCAAGGCTCATGGCTCAAAGCTCACGGCTCACAACAACTTTTTCGCAATTTATGCGTAAAATAATGTAAGGAGTAAAAATATGTCATTTATTATCAGAATTGTCGTAAACGCGATTGCATTGTGGGCCACAGCCTATTTGTTGCCCGGCATGACGGTCTCGGGCAGCATCGTCAACTTGCTTGTTTTGGGGGCGGTGTTTGGGGTGGTCAATGCCTTGGTCAAGCCTATCGTGACGGCGTTGTCATGCCCGTTGGTCATCCTTACACTCGGATTGTTTATTTTGGTCATCAATGGTGGCATGTTGTTGCTAACGGCGCGGCTGGTTGGCCCTGAAATGATGATCATTCGCGATTGGACCGTCGCCATCATCGCCGGCATCGTCATGGGCATCATCAACATGATTCTTGAGACGATTGTTGGGTCGGTAGAGAGTTAAAGGTTGGGGGTTAAGAGTTAAAAGTGAGGTTGCGTAATTTTGACTATCACTCTCAACTCTCAACTTTTATGAACTCTCAACGATCAACGCCTCGCTCACCCACTCGAACTGTTTGCCACATCGGCAGGTGCAATGGGGATGCATGGCCGAGAGTTTGAGCTTTTGCCCACAGGCGCACACCCAGCCCACGCGCCGCGCTGGGTTGCCACGCACCAACGCGAATGCTGGCACATTGCGGGTGACAACGCTGCCCGCACCCACGAGGGCATATTTGCCAACTGTGATGCCGGGCAGCAGGGTGCTATTGGCCCCCACACTTGCGCCATCTTGCACAATCGTCACACCCACCTCAAACGCTTGTTTGCTGCGCGGGTAAAGATCATTGGTAAAGACCACATTTGGCCCCAAATGCACATCGTTGCCGATGCGTGCGCCATCCCACAAGTAAATGCCACATTTGATGGTGACGCGGTCACCGATGGTGACATCATTTTCGATGAAGCAGTGATCGCAAATATTGCAATCGTCGCCGATGACGGCGCCGGGCAGTACGTGCGCCCACGCCCACACCCGCGTGCCTGCGCCCACTGTCGCGCCTGGCTCGACAATAGCATGTGAATGGACAAATGCGTTGGATGAAATCATTTTTTTCGCCGTGTGTTTTGAGCCATCTGCTTTTGCTCTGAATCGTAGCACACTCATATTGCTAATGGGGAGATGAAGTCTCCAATATTTATTGAATTAGTTTCTCTAAGACACTGTTTCTTAAAACAATTTTTCGCCAAAATCACTATCTCAGGGTTGTTATGGGGTGGCAAAGCCACCCCATAACAACCCTGAGATAGTGATTTTGGCATTCATTTTGTCTAAATATGCGCTCTGATTTGATAAAATCATGTGACTTCATCTGACAAAAAAGTGGAAATTGATTTAAGAAACACCCTCTAACTGCTGCCGCCTTTAAAAAATATTTGGCAACCTTGCCACAAGAGGTATTGCTGCAAGAAATGGCTGATTTGTTCGCCAAAATTCCTGCTGTCAAGGCCTATTATCAAACGCGCTTAGCCTCTGACAATCAAAACGAGGTGTTAGAAAAATATAAGGCAAAGTTATACGCTTGTTTTTTTACCCGTTCTGGCTTACCGAAATTAGATCGGGCTGGGGCGCGAGAAGTCGTTAACGAGTTTAAACGCATTGCGGCGACCCCTAAAGACGAAATCGAGATGATGCTGTATTATGTTGAAACTGCTGTCGATTTAACCGCCCGATTTGGCGACATTGATGAAAATTTTTATATTGCCGCCGAAAATATGTTCGAGAAAGCCTGCGTAATCGTGCGGCAAACCAAAGGCATGGGCTGGGGTTTCTACGATGCCTTGTGGCAGTCGTATCAACAATATTTTGACGTGGTTTTGTGATTTTATCAATGGCATTAAGCTAAGCATTGCTCAGACCTCAGCTATTTTTTAACAGCGCGTGGTTTGCTGCGTCATAGCCTTGGCTTAGATGTGCTGGCTTAGCATCCGGCCTCCCTCGTTAGGTGACAGATGCACCACACCTCGCAGGTGCGGTGCATCTTCTTTGGCCTAAATTTATGTCGTATCTAGAAATCGGGTTTTTGGAAGAAACCCGATTTCTGTGACATCTCACAATTTAGCAAAACGCCTAACGCTTCAATTTCATCCTGTAGTTGATTAGAAACACACCTAAAACGGTATACAATAAACACTCTATCGTTTATTTTTTATCAAATTTAATCAGGATCAACTTTATGTCAAAAAAATCGCCTCAACAACCATACGATGAAGATGTCAAACAACTACACGCCTTAGGCTATGCGCAAGAATTGTCGCGTCGAATGAGCGGGTTTTCAAACTTCGCTATTTCGTTTTCCATCATTTGTATGTTGGCAGGCGGTATTACCGCCTTTGCCAATGGCTTTAACTCGGCGGTCGGGGCCGCCATCGGCATCGGTTGGCCGCTGGGCGGTTTATTTGTCCTGATTG
The DNA here is from genome assembly GCA_018969115.1 of Chloroflexota bacterium. GTDB lineage: Bacteria > Chloroflexota > Anaerolineae > J036 > Brachytrichaceae > AQU-03. The sequence goes on from JAGWYZ010000012.1 coordinate 19,311, forward strand.
TGGCCTTGGCAATGGCCCAAGTTTTGTCGGCCTTCCCCACCGCCGATGGCATATATCATTGGAGTTCTATCCTCGGCAATAAAGGTTGAGGCTGGATGACCGCATGATCTATGCCTTTGCGCGTGATGGTGGTTTGCCGGCCTCGGCCAAACTTAGCACGGTGAATGAAACCTATCGCACCCCCGTCACCGCCATTTGGACTGGGGCTGTGTTGGCGCTACTTGCGACCATTTATAGCGAGGCTTTTAGCGTATTGGCGGCAGGTTGCGCGGTATTTCTCTACATTTCTTACATCATGCCTGTTGCCGCTGGGCTATTGGCCGAAGGTAACACATGGAAGCAAAAAGGCCCCTTTAGCTTGGGTGTTTATTCAAAATTGGTCGCCATATTAGCCATTTTGGGTGGATTGGTGTTAGCGTGGGTGGGGATGTAAGCCCCCAACGAAAAAGCTGGCTATCTCACGGTTGTAATTATTGTTGGGTTAACAGCACTGTGGTGGGTTTTTGAGCGCCGCCGTTTTCAAGGGCCGCCCACTGGCGGACGCATCGCGGCCTGTCAACGAGAAATTGCTGAGGTTGAGGCACGCTTAAACCGCAACTAAGCATCCAGACTTACAAATCTATGTGTGGTTCAGAGGTTGTATAAAACGTTGCAATTTGTCTCTCTCGCAGCCCGCAAAAAATACAAAGAGTTTACAAAAATACCCTCTTTGTGTTCTTTGCGAGCTTTGTGAAAGGTTGTATATCGTTTGTATACTAATGCTTATGGCTTGGCGGTAAAGGTCAGCTTGAGCTTGGCATCGTCATTGGCCTTCAACATGCCGGCAATATTAGGCGGGTCAAAATTAAACATGGTCATTTTGACGGCGGTGGTAGCGCTGCCCTTAAGTGCACTGCCATCATAAACCGCTTCTACATCCCAAGTGATCGGTTTGCTGGTTTCTTTCACCTTCATGTCACCAATCATCTTAAATTTGAGCGTATCGCCAACTTTATAGCTGGTGGGTAAGCCCTCTAACTTGGTTGGGTTAAATTCAGCAATTGGGAACTTGGCCGATTCGAGCCATTGGGTGCGAATGAAGCTATCGCGGCGGGTGCTGCCGTTGCCATTGGGGTGCCCGTCGCTCTTAAGCACTTGAATATTGACGCTCACTTTGCCCACTTGGGTTTTTGATGGGTCATTTGGGTCAAGCTTGATCTCGCCATTAATATTATCGGTAATACCGATGGCGGTGGCCAGCTTGTTATTTTGGTTAAAAAACACCTCATCCACTTCATATTGGGCTTTCGACTCACCCGGCACAATTTTGAGGGTGATGGGGCCTGTGGCTGCCGGTTTGGGTGCGTCAGTTGGCTTGGGTGCGTCGGTGGGTTTAGGGGCGGCGGTGGGTTGGGCTACTGTTGGGGCAGCTATTGGCGCTGAGGCCGATGTCGGAGCTGCTGCCACAGGTTTTGTGGCTTCAGTGGGTTTGGCGGGGACCGCCGTTGGGGCTGGTGTGGCGGTGGGGCTACAGGCTGCCAGCAAAACGCTTGCGAGCACGAGCATACTGGTATGTTTGATTACACTTGTTTTCATAGTTGATTTTATCTCTTTAGTTTTTTTGTCAGAGGTAATTTAAAAAGATGTAATGTCGAAATCACGATATGGTCTTGGCGGCAGGGTTTTGCCTTTGCTCCCAAGGCCATATCGTGATTTCGGCGAACATTTGTTTTGTTTACCCCAAAAAATAGTGAACATGACACAAGATACGTCATGTTCACTGTAAATACTATTAAAAATGCCAAAATAGATGTCTTAATTAGTGATTTACTATCAAACTCTTAGCTGAGATTCATTTATATCGACATAACCATCATCAACAATATACGGAAATGATTAAACACTGTAAGGATCAAGATGATCGTAGAATGGTCATTTTGACGTGAAGCGAGAAATCTTTGCGTAAATTGAGGCTCGAAGCGTATCTTAAGCAAAGATGACGATTTGACGATGACACTATCATCTTGCCCCCTACAGAAATGATTAAGTACGCAAAATCTTGCTTATAACCCTTTTACGGTCTTGCTAATGGCTCCCAACCCAATTCACGCTTGGCCTTGGCCATATTGATAATTTTGCCTTCGTAGTCACCACTAATCATATAGGCCTGATACCCATTGCGATACCGTAGCGCTGCATCGAAGGCACGCGCGAGGTCACTGGCGGCGGTATGAAATGTGAGTTTACCCGCCCGCGCAATTTCAAGCCATGCCTCATCGGTGATTGGGAAACACATGCGCAAGACATTGGCGCTCATGCCAAATTGCACCACTGCGTTATAACATACCATTTCGCCCATATATTTGGTCAGCGCATATAAATTGCGCCCATCGAAGGGGATGGCTTCGTCGTAAAAATAGCGTGTGGTCAGTTCGCCATCATAGATTGACATCGAGCTGGTATACACAGCGTGTTGGATGCCAGCCTCACGTGCTGCTCGCAGCGCCAAATACACGGCTTTGGTGTTGACATCAAAACCGGTTTGAATGCCCTCGACCTCTGTCCAATTGAGCGTCCCCATCGCCATGTAAATCAGCGCATCCATACCCGTCAGTGCATCACGCATCGCATCGTAATCGGTGACGGCTCCAATGCGATAATCGAGTGTGGCATCGGCGGGTGGGCGCAGATCGAACACCCTAATATTGTGTTGTGGCTTGAGAAATGGAATAACGCGGCTTGCAACGCCACCGGCGCCGCCAATAATAAGTAGGTTCATGGTTGGTTGGTTTATTGGTTTATTGGTTTATTGGTTGATTTATCATTTATTTTACAGATGTTATTAAGCAGTTAACCAGTCAACCAGTCAACCAGTCAACTAATAAACCAGTCAACTAGTCAACTAATCAACCAACCAACCCATGATGCACATTATTTCGTCGGGTATTTTGTCCCTCATTCAAGACCTTGGTCGCCCTCACATGCAGCCCTTTGCTGTACCAGCTTCGGGTGCGATGGATCGCTTTGCGTGTGAAGCGGCGAACCGATTGCTGGGGAATGCCCCTGATGCGGCTTGTGTCGAGGTGACCGGTGGCGGGGCAATGTTTGAATTTGCCGAGGCGAGTGTGTTTGCATTGGCTGGGGCTGATCTTGATGCAACCCTCAATGGTCGACGGCTGCCCAATTGGGCGACGGTTTATGCCCCCAAAGGGGCACAATTGGCCTTGGTTGGGCGACAAACTGCATGGGGGGCACGGGCTTATTTGGCCTTGTCGGGTGGCATCGATGTGCCGATGGTGCTTGGTTCGCGCAGCACCTATGCCGCGGGTGGATTTGGTGGTTTGGGTGGGCGGGTGCTAAAGGCGGGTGATCAATTGACGGCGCAGACTCCATTCACCCAGTTTGATGCCTTACGTTTTGCGGGCCGCCTATGGCCCGCACACGCCAAACCAGCTTATGCTGCCCTGCCAAAAGTGCGCCTTTTGTTGGGGCCACACGCCCATTTATTCTCTGACAATGCGATTCAACAACTGAGCGCCCAGCCCTTAAAAATTACCAGCACCTCGAACCGTATGGGGTATCGCTTTGAAGGTTGCCCCAAATTGGTATATCGTCAGGCACTTAGTTTGGCCTCGTTGGGGGTGTTTGCTGGGGTGATTCAAGTGCCGCCCGATGGCTCGCCTATTTTGCTTGCTGCCGATGCCCAAACGACTGGCGGTTATCCGATTATTGGGGTGGTCATTCAGGCCGATTTGCCTTTGGTGGGGCAATGCCTGCCGGGTGACACATTGCACTTTGCCGTTTGTGGCCTCGATGAAGCTGTGCAGGCCTTGACTCAAACGCAACAATGGCTGGCGCTGGGTGGGCAAGATGACGATTACACTTTGGGCTTGGCATGGCGCGGCAGCGCGGCTTAAGTATTTATCTCTACGAGGAGCATAAAGATAAATCAGAAAATTCTTCCTTGGTGTTCTTCGTGCGCTTTGTGAGAGATTTTTTCCTTTGCTAATGGGCGAAGTTAGTCTTTGTACAGCCTTTAAGTGATGGCTTTCAAATCAACAATTAAATTGGATTGCGCATCGACATGACATCGCCCACGCCTGCCAATGATGAGCGTGGCCTCGCGTTCTTCGACAATGGCCGGGCCATTAAATATCATGCCGGGCGCGAGGCGATAGCGGTCGTAAACCGATGTTAATTGCATCGCGTTAGTTTCTGTGCCGTCCTCGCCATCGGCTTCAGGGTCATAAGCCATGCGCTGGGTTTTGATGGCACTGCTGGCGGTGCGAGGGGTTGTGTCATCGGTTTGCGCGGCGATGGTTTGTAAACTTAGCCGCAAATTGGGTTCGGGCGATGACGAAATCACCCGCCATGTCACGGTCTCAAGCGGCACTGGCGGCCCCAGCCGACCAAAAAACCGCACATATTCATGTTCAAATTCGGCTTGAATATTTGGCAAATCAGCGGCGCTTAATATGTGATTGGGCAGACGGATGCGAACTTCGTGGCCTTGTCCGACATAACGCATCTCTGCAATGTGTTGATGGTGAATATTGTTGATCGATATGCCAGAATTGCACAACAACTGTGTGCCTTCAGTTTGCATCTCACCCAGTAATGCGTTTATTTTGGCCCAACCGTCGGTGTTTAATGTTGCCAATTGGGTTGGGAACGAGCGCGTAAAGTCGAAGGCCAGTGGGGCACTGAGGAAGCCGATGGCGCTCATTACTCCGGCCCCAAATGGAACGATAACCTGTGGCGACCCCAGCGAAGCTGCGACGCGATAGGCATGAACTGGCCCGGCCCCGCCAAAGGCAAAAATGGGCAGGGTGCGCGGGTCTTTGCCACGTTCAATGCTGTGTACGCGGGCGGCGTTTGCCATTTGCTCATTCACAATTTGGTGAATACCCCACGCTGCCTGTTCAATACTCAACCCCAGCGGTATGGCGATGTGGGTTTCAATGGCGCGGCGGGCTGCCACCACATCGAGCGCTATCGCTCCGCCTAGAAAAAATTGTGGGTCGAGAAAACCTAACACCAAATCGGCATCGGTGACAGTTGGCTCAGTGCCGCCGCGTCCATAACAAGCCGGGCCGGGTTCGGCCCCTGCCGATTCAGGGCCAATTTTGAGCAAGCCTAAGGCGTTTAGGCGGGCAATTGAGCCACCGCCTGCCCCAATTTCGATCATTTCGATGACGGGGGCTTTGATGGGCAAGCCAGATCCCTTTTTGAAACGGTAGCGCCGGTCTATCTCAAAATCGTGGGCCAAGAGTGGTTTGCCTTGGTCGATGATGGCAAATTTAGCAGTAGTGCCGCCCATGTCGAATGAGAGTAGATCGGCAGCGTGGCCTTGTGTGCCACTCGATAGGCCAAAACGGGCCGCTGCTAATGTGCCCCCGGCTGGACCACTTTCGAGCAAACGTACCGGATAACGTACCGCGGTATCAACCGTGCCCAGCCCACCACTCGACAACATTAATAACAAGCTGCCCGTGAAGCCAGCACGTGCCAGCCGCGCCTCAAGTTCGCGCAAATAATGTTCGACGTGTGCCTGCACATACACATTTGCCACAGTGGTCGAGGTGCGTTCATATTCACGAATTTCAGGCACAACATCGGCTGAGATCGATACGCGTATGTTTGGGGCCACCCGTTGCACAATGGCGCGGGCTTGGCGCTCGGCGGCGGGGTTGGTATAGCTGTTGATAAAAGCGATGGCGATGGCGGTAATGCCTGCTGCGTCTAATTCATGCACCAGTTTTTCAAGGTAAACCTCGTCGAGCGCGTGTAAGGTGCTGCCGTCAGACAAGGTGCGTTGAGGCACATCAAAACGCAAATAACGCGGCACCAGCGGTTGTGGCATCTCAAGTTGTAGGTCATACAGATCGTAACGGTGTTCGCGCCCAATCTCAAGCGTATCTTTAAAGCCTTGGGTGGTGAGCAAGGCTGTTGGTGCGCCTTTGCGCTCAATGATGGCATTGGTTACTAAGGTTGTGCCATGAATGATTTGCCTGAGGTCGGCATGGGTGATGCCAGCCTTTGCCAACGTCTCATTTAAACCGGTTTTGATCGCCAAAGATGGGTCGCTGGGGGTAGTGAGGGTTTTGCCAATGCTAAAGCTGCCGCTGACATCATCGACTACGATCAGGTCGGTAAAGGTGCCGCCAATATCGACACCGGCGCGGTACTGGTGGGGGCGGTTTTGAGGGGCTGAGAGGCTGGGCATATATACTGAGCGTAGCTTTAAACTGAGATTTTCGCCTATATCACTATCCCTCCTCAAGCCACGCTTGAGGAGGGATAGTGATATAGGCATTGCGCAATTTTTACCTGTGTAATGTATGGTATTTTATGGAAATATTATTCTTCAACTTTGCGCACGCGGTAATTGCTGCCACTGCTGATCTTGTCGCCTTCGAAATCTTGGGCGTTGAGATCGCTACCGACTTGCACATTGCGACCAATAATCATGCCTGGGGGGACATGTGTATTTTTGCCGACGACGGTAATGCCACGAGTGAGGCCGATGCTGGGGTTGGTGGCATAGTCATTGCCGTGTCCAACGTGGGCATCGCGTCCAATCGTGACCCGTTTATCGATAATAGAATGATCGACCACTGCGCCTGGGGCAATGACGCTATCGGTGAGAATGACGCTGTGACGCACGATGGCTCCACGCCCTACCCTAACACCGGGTGACAACACCGAATATTCGACACTGCCCTCGATGACGCAGCCATCGGCCAGCAAACTGTGATTGACCACTGCACCGGTGCGAATATTTACGGGTGGACGTTCTTCGCTGCGGGTGTGAATAATCCATTCTCGGTCAATCAGATCGAGATCGGGTTTGTCTCCTAGCAGTTGCATGTGGGTTTCCCAATAGGCTTCGACTGTGCCGACATCGACCCAAAAATCACGGTAAGGGAATGCAAATACGCGATGATTTTCGCGTAGCATTTTGGGGATGATGTCGCCGCCAAAGTCTTTCTTTGAATTGGGGTCTTTGGCATCTTCGGTCAACATGCGTCTGAGGATATCGTAGCTAAACACATAAATTCCCATCGAGGCCAGTGTACCCTTGGGTTGTTTGGGTTTTTCTTCAAACGAAGTGACCCGATTTTGTTCATCGGTCGCCAAAATGCCAAAACGATGGGCTTCTTCGATCGGTACTGGGCGGGTGGCGATGGTGATATCGGCTTCGTTTTGCTCGTGATAATCGATCAAAATCTGGTAATCCATTTTATAAATATGGTCACCAGCCAAGATTAATACATATTGGGGGTTGTAATTGACAATGAAGTCGAGGTTTTGATAGATCGCGTCAGCAGTGCCTTTATATTCAGTGACCCCCCCACGATAGCTTTGATAGGGGTGGAGCGCATAGGCCCCGCTGTTCATACGGTCGAGATCCCACGGACCACCGCTGCGAATATGATCGGTGAGTGAACGGGGTAAATATTGGGTAAGAATGCCGACAGTAGTGATGTCACTATTGACGCAGTTGGACAAGGTGAAATCGATAATGCGATATTTGCCAGCAAACGGGACAGCAGGTTTAGCCCGTAATTGCGAGAGTACCCCGAGCCGTTTTCCTTGCCCACCGGCCATAATCATTGCTACGGTTTTCATAGTATTTTTTCCTTTCTACTTTCTAGTGCGTTGAATCTTACCATTATGTAGTCTTTTTTTACTAGGCGTTTTCAGATGCCTTTTCAAGAATAGCACAAATTCCGAAAAGATGAAGGGCCGATTTCACGATCTCTCCGCAAGGGGCCAGATTACTGGCCTACGCTAAGATTTGAGCTAGTTTGAGGTCTCTCGATTTACCTCACGCCCTTTACCGGCCTGTTTACTGGCTGCGCCAACAAAGCCCATTTGCTGCAATTCTTCCATCAGCCGTGCAGCGCGTGGGTAGCCGATGCGCAATTTGCGTTGTAACAATGAAGTGCTGACGCTGCCCGAAGTGCGAATGATCTCCATCGCTTTTTCGATCAAGTCGTCGTCACCGTCTTCAGCTTCATCTCTGTCGGCACTCCGTCCGCCGCGCCTAGTCTTGCCGCCGCCACGGGTCAACTCAGAGGTGATTTCGCCTACCATCGATTCCCAAGGTGCGGTTGCTGTGGTAACTAATGCCCCCAATTCGGGCGGGTTGGCTTGCTGTAGCACAGTGCTGCCCATTTCGTTCTCCCACCATGCCAATATGTTATCCATCTCTTTGTCGCTGACAAAACAGCCTTGTACGCGCATAGGCGTGCCAGCTTCGGGGTTGAGGAATAACATATCACCACGCCCGAGCAATTGCTCGGCCCCAACTTGATCGAGAATGACCCGTGAGTCGATGGAGGAGGCCACCGAGAACGAAATACGCGCCGGAAAGTTGGCCTTGATCAAGCCTGTTACCACATCGACACTTGGGCGCTGGGTGGCGACGACCAAATGGATGCCGGTTGCGCGTGCCATTTGCGCCAAACGACATAGCGTCTTCTCGGTTTCGACTGGCGTTTGCAGCATCAAATCAGCCAATTCGTCGATCAACACCACCATGCGGGGTAGTTTTTCAGGTGTGGGTAGGTTGCTGGGGCGAGCCAGTTGGTTGCTTTTTAGCTCATGTTCAATACTGGCGTTGTAATCGGCAATATTGCGTGCGCCAGTGGTGGCAAATCGTTGATATCGTCGATCCATCTCACGAGTGACCCAACGTAACACACCCGGAATACGCTCATGATCGCTTTCGGGTTTGCCAAGTACATGTGGCAGGCTGGCAAAGCGCGTCAATTCCACCCGCTTGGGGTCAATCAAGATCAATTTCAAATCTTCGGGTCGATTATTCATCGCCAAACAGGTGATAAGGGCGCTCATGCATACGCTTTTGCCAGAGCCGGTGGTGCCAGCAATCAGCACATGTGGCATACGCCCTAGATCGGCGGCAATATTTTGACCTGACACATCTTGTCCTAATGCCATCGCCAGTGGGGCATTTATTTTCTGAAAGGCCTCGCTCTCCATCACCCCGCGCAGGTCAACGGTGCTGATGCTGGGGTTGGGCACCTCGATGCCGACCAAGTGTTTGCCCGGGATGGGGGCTTCGATACGCAAAGACGAGGCCGATAGTGCTAGGGCAAAATCATTATGTAAAGCCGCGATTTGCCCAACCCGAATTTTTTGTTGGCGCATTTCACCATTGGGTCCTAGGCGCTCGATATAGCCCGGCTCGACCCCAAATTGGGTGACGGCAGGGCCGCGCCGCATTTCGAGCACTGTACCCACCAAACCAAAATGGCGTAATGTCTGCTCAATGACCCGCGCTTGTTGGTCGATATCGGCGGTGTTGATTTTATTGTTTTTGCTGAGCGCCAGCAAACTCAGTGGTGGCAAATTATCGGAGCGTGGTGGGCGCGTTGGCATGGCTAGCTGAGGCTTTTGGGTGGCCTTGCTCATGGCTTTTTTTGTGTTTGGTTTAAGTGGCACAACGGGCGGTTCGGGCAGCGGGTGCGCAATGGTTGGCTTAGGTTCGCTCAGTTTGGGCTTGGGTTGGGCTTTAAGGCTGGGTTTGGGGTTTTCGGGCGCTGGCTGTGGGGGGATGGGAATTGTAGACAGTTTAATTTTGGGGGCAATTGTCCGTTGCTTTTCAGGCAGCGATGGTACAGATACTTCTTTGTTTGTCTGTGGTTGATTACGGTTTAGACGTGCACGAATTAAAACCGCCAATAATGGAAACATGAAGATGGCTGCTGGGATGAGTATTAGCCCTAACCAAATGAACACCGTTAGCCACTTTGCCCACTCCTCATCGCCAATCACCCAGCGCCGCAAGAGCGTGGTGAGCACCCAACCAACGGCCCCGCCTGCTTGGCCGGTGGTTGCCATCAGGGCGGCGCTTTGGCTACCTGCCAACGCCGCATTAAACGCATGTAAAAACCCGAGCAAGGCGCAAAAACCAATTTCGGCCATAATGACCCGCCGCCACAGGTGTGCGCCGCTGTGAATGGGGGTGTTGAGGGCGATGGGCACGCCGATGCCGATAATGAGCAAACAAAATATATAGACTCCTGTGCCAAATGCGCGGCGCAAGAACCCAGCGATACTACCAATCAGCCCGCCCGTGTTTAAGCCCAATACGGTGAGCATCAGCACCGCCCCAATAAAAATGAGGAATAAGCCAAAGCCATCACGCCAAAGCCAGCGGCTGCGGAGTATTGGCAGGCGTGGGATAGACTGTAGCAATTGCCGAAAAAATGCGCTAAACCGAGACATTGGTTTTATGATTGTACTGGGTTTACGATATTAAGATATGATCTCAAAATGGGGTAAGTAAATCAAGTTTGCGTCAAAGTCACTATAGATCAACTTTCTAAAAGATGAAGTGTGGATTTCATCATACCCTTGCTAAGCGTATGGTGAAATCCGCACTATCATTAGCATACTATGAACAAAGGTCTCACTGATATTTCGGGCCTACAGGTAGGCCATTGGACGAACAAAGAAGGCGGCACCGGCTGTACGGCCATCTTATGCCCACCCGAAGGTGCGGTGTGTGGGGTTGATGTGCGCGGCGGTGCACCCGGCACCCGCGAAACTGATTTGCTGCGCCCCGAATGCAGCGTCGAAAAAGTTCATGCCATTATGTTGGCGGGTGGCAGCGCCTTTGGGTTGGCGGCAGCAGATGGGGCGATGCGTTGGCTCGAAGAGCACGGGCGTGGTTATGATGTTGGTGTCGCTAAGGTTCCGATTGTGCCAGCGGCCATTTTGTTTGATTTACCGATGATTACGCCCAAGGCCCGCCCTGATGCCGCCGCTGGTTATGCCGCCTGCCAAGCCGCAAGTGATGCGGCTGTGGTCAACGGCACGATTGGCGCAGGCACTGGGGCGACAGTTGGCAAAATATTGGGGTTGCGTCAGGCCACCAAAGGTGGCATTGGCAGTGCAAGCAAACATATTACCAATGGCATTGTGGTGTCGGCATTGGTGGCGCTGAATGCCTTTGGCGCGGTGATTGACCCTAAAACTGGCGAGATCATCGCTGGCCCGCGTAAACCTATCGGCAAAGGCTTTGTTGATCCGGTCGAGGCGGCTCAAGGTTTTATTGGGCAGACCATCGCCCGCGCCCGCGAAGCGTGGAGCGAACGGGCTAACACCACGCTTGCCGTGGTTGCCACCAATGTCATCTTGACGAAAGCCCAAGCGACCAAAGTGGCGCAAATGGCGCATGATGGCCTCGCCCGCACCATCCGCCCGATTCATACTTTGTTTGATGGCGATGTGGTGTTTGCGTTGTCGCATGGCGATAAAAAAGCCGATGTCAGCCTCATTGGTGCATTGGCTGCCGATGTTTTGGCCGAGGCTGTGATCAACGCTGTTCAATCTGCCACCGGCCTCGGCGGTGTGCCAGCCATGAAGGAATTGTAAGTAGAAAGTGCTGAGTGCTGAGTGCTAAGTTGCTACTCAGGACTCAGCACTTTCATCGTTGCGCCGTCGTTGTCACAGATCACGCCCATGACTTCGGGGCCAAAATAACCGAGGGCTTTGACTAGGGCTTGACGAATGGTGCGGCTGGCATCGCCACCGTGAATGATGCTGTAGTAGCCGAGGCCACTTAGGGCACGGGCTTGCATGGCTGCGCCATTTGCTTGTAGCAAAGGCAAAATGGGGTCATCGTCGGCATCGGCTTGGCTTTGGGCGGGGGCCGATTCGGCCCGCAGTTTGGCTAAGGCTTGGGCAAAGGCATTGAACTCACGGCGTTCAGCGGCGTTAAATAATTGATTGGCGGCGGCAAAGGCGGCTTCGCGGTTGATGTTGGCTTTGGCTTGCCACAGGGTGCGGCGTTGCTGCAATTCATAGTCTTCGGGCAAGCCATCGGGTGGCATCGGCATGACCAAAATCCACACCCATGCATTGTCATCATCGATAAAGTCGATGGGCACATGTCGTCGTAAACGGCCTGTGCCGTCTACCGCCACCAAACCGCCATTCTGATACGCCTGAACTTCACAAGCATGGGCTGGTAAATTGAGTGCATCGGGTATGGTGTCGGGATCGATGGTAACTGAGCCGTAAAATGGCGATAACACTTGCGCAACGGCAAGGCTGTGCATGGCATCTGAGCCATAGCCCATTGCGGCTGGCAAGCCCGATTCAATTTCAAGTTCGCCTGAAGGTTGCAGGTTGTAATGGGCAAAAAAGCGTTGTGCTTGTTCATTTGTCCAATCGGCCCGCCCGCCCGAAGCGATGAATTCATAGGCCGGTTGCGCCGTCAAGTCGATGCGTGGGCCTTGCAATGCCACGCCAATTTCGCACCACTCGCCATCGATAGGTGCAAGGCCGAGAAATAAACAAGCAGGAACTTGGAGATGAATTTTCATAGGAGGAGACTGCTTTTGGGGCGGCAATTAAAGTTTGGCCGAGTGGGGGTATTATATTCGTGGTTCTGTTGGATTCTGTGGCGGGTATATTAAATCCTAAAAATGTATCCTGAGTTTATCGAAAGACAAGATGCGTTTTATACAATTTTGAAATTTATTCTTGCCCCTTACAAATTTTCGTTGAGTCTAAACAAAAGTGTTAATTTTTAACACAAATTTAACTCAATGCAGGTATAACTGACCTAACGATATGACCGCAACGAAACACCCCAACAGCCTAAAACGCAAAACCCGTTTGGGCGAAAAACTAATTCAAGCTTTTTTCTTTTTTTGTGGTTTTGTTTCTATCTTTACGACGATTGGCATTGTGGTGGCACTTGGTTCACAGGCGCTGCGCTTTTTTGGCGAGCCTAGCATCAACCTGATTGAGTTAATTACTACCACTAATTGGTCGCCTAATATTGGCGAGATTGGTATTTGGCCATTGGTGACATCGACGCTCATCACGACTTTTCTGGCGCTTTTGGTGGCGATTCCGTTAGGGTTGGCGGCTGCCATTTATCTAAGCGAATATGCTACGCCCAAGGTGCGTAATACGCTTAAACCCGTTCTTGAGATTTTGGCGGGGGTGCCAACGGTGGTGTATGGTTATTTTGCTTTAACCTTTATGACCCCGTTATTACGCCTCATTTTCGGCAGCGATGTGGTCAAAATTTACAATATGGCTTCGGCGGGGTTGGTGTGTGGGGTGATGATTATCCCGTTGATCTGCTCGATGAGCGAAGACGCCCTACGTGCTGTGCCGCGTAGCCTGCGCGAAGGCTCGTTTGGCTTGGGCGCAACCAAGCTAGAGACCAGCCTCAGGGTGGTGTTGCCCGCCGCGTTGTCGGGTGTCATCGCTGCTATTGTGGTGGGCACATCTCGCGCCATCGGTGAGACGATGATTATGGCGACAGCGGCAGGGGCTGGCCCTAATTTCACCTTTAACCCATTCGAGAGTGCCGAAACGATGGCTGGGCATATTGTGCGCATCAGCGGTGGTGATGTTGATTACAACAGTATCGACTACACCAGCATTTTTATCGTTGGCCTTACCTTGTTTTTAATGACCTTAGCCCTCAATTTTCTCAGCCGTTATTTTGTAAATAAGTATCGTGAAGTTTATGAATAAGGATAAAGGATAAAGGATGAAGGTTGATGACTTTCTCATCTTTCATCCTTTACTTCTAACTCTTAAAAATGCAAAGCAACATTATTCCCCGTAAACGCAATGCCAAAATTGGGCAAGCGATCATGTTTTTATCCACAGCCTTTGCCTTGATTGCGCTGGTGGCTTTGCTGTTGAATGTCTTTAACAGTAGTTTTGGTAATGTGATTGTGCGGCGCGAGATCGAGCCGTCAGTATTGTCGCCAACGCCGTTAGAGCAACTAAGCCGTGACGAATTAGATGCGCTGGTGAAGCGTATTGCCAATAGCGATGACTACGACGGGTTAACACGTGCTGCGTATCGTCGCTTGGATTCGGAGAAACCTTTTGCTGAGCGCAACAAAGCTGAAATTTTGGCGGTGATTAATGAGCGTTTGATTAGGGAAGAGACGATTGATAGCTTTACCTTGTGGCAAACGTTGTTTGACCGTGCGAGTATTAATGCTGAATTGGCTAAACTAAATAATGCCAGTAAAGCAGGCACGCCTGAAGCTCGTACCGAATTTCGCTCATGGGTCAGTGCGCGTTTCTTTACCCAAACAATGGGGTCAGTGGCTGAGCTTTCGGGTATTCGCACCGCCATTCTTGGCTCATTGGCAGTGATTGCCATCACGATGCTTGTGGCTTTGCCGATTGGAGTTGGGGCGGCCATCTATTTAGAAGAATATGCTAAGAAAAACCGTCTTAATGATTTGATACAAACCAACATCACTAATTTGGCGGGTGTGCCGTCGATTATTTATGGCATGTTGGGCTTGTTTGTATTTGTGCGGGCGCTTGAGTCATTGACCAGTGGCGCGATTTTTGGCATTGCCGGTAATAATGGCCGCACCATTTTATCGGCTGGGCTAACGATGGCTTTGTTGGTATTGCCCATTATCATTATCAATGCTCAAGAAGCCATCCGCGCTGTGCCAAATTCGCTGCGTCAGGCTAGTTATGGGATTGGCGCAACCCAGTGGGAGACGATCCGCGATCATGTAATGCCAGCTGCTTTGCCGGGTATTTTGACGGGAACCATTTTGGCGATGAGCCGCGCCATGGGTGAAACCGCCCCGATGGTGGTAGTGGGTGCGTCTACTTTTATTGTCAGCGATCCGACCGGCCCATTCTCAAAATTCACCACGTTGCCGATTCAAATTTATAACTGGACATCGCAACCAGATGAACAATTTCGTAATATTGCTGCTGCCGCCATTTTGGTGTTGCTCATCATCTTGCTCTCACTCAACATGATCGCCATTTTGCTGCGCAATAAAATGAGGAACACAAACTAGGAGCCATGAGCTGTGAGCTGTGAGCCATGACTCACGAACAGTTTTAGCTCAAGGCTCAAGGCTCACAGCCCATCGTAAAAAACATGCTATCAATCAACTCTCAATCAAAAACCGTAAATGCTGGCCCCAAGGTTCAGAAAATGTTGGCAGAGAATGCCA
>JAGWYZ010000243.1 GCA_018969115.1 Chloroflexota bacterium
TTTCGTGGCTTAATTTCACGGCTTGGTCTTTAAATTCTTGACTGTAATTGGATCGGTTTTTCATTTCTTTTTCCATTATCTCCGACTCCATTTTTAGGGGGTCACTTCACTCAAGAAACATATCACAAAATATTTTAGTTTTGCTGAAATACAGACACTATGTTTTGACCTCAATATAAACCATGATACGCTAACACACAATGCAACTATAGATGAGTTAACTGAATATCTCATAACACAATGTGATAACAAAAATCAACGAAAAAGACTTATTAAGAAAATAAATCAAAAGCTACCATATACACTATACACAGAATCACCTGCTTCCAACAGATTAGCCATACTTATTACAACAACAGCAAGTTTTATTCTTATGCTTGTTGCTACGATTTTTCTCTCGGAAAGAAATCTAGGACCCTTCAAAGTAATACTATCTACTCTTGTATCAATTAGCACACCAACGCAAATAACAACACCATTACCACCTACTCCAATAGCAACCCTTACCCCAAGAGAACAACTTGAAGAACAATTACTGGAAGCAATTAGAAAACTTCAAGGAGCACAATCACTTATAGGTATCCCTCAAGAAATGACAGTAGAAAAGACTTATAGAGCAGTCTTTAGAATAAGCAAAAACAATAATCAACTACAAAATAATATAACTACAAACCTGCCTCCCAGCATCACACCCAATATCCAAGAAACTAAAACTGGCACTCTGATGCGAGTAAGACTAATTGGCGATCAATTCTATATTACGCCAATTACGCCAGAAGACCAAGTGGTAAGTGACGACACTTACACCGAATGGGCATGGAATGTAACCCCCAAAACACTTGGAAATCTTACTTTAACATTACAATCATCTGCAAGATTCAATATTCAAGGTTTAAAAGAAGAGCAAAGAAACTACTTAATTAAAGACACAAGGGTCTATGTAGACTCAACTTTAGAATACACAATAAAAAGTATATTTAAAGACTATTGGCAAGTGATGTTGTTTATAGTAATTTCAATAACAGGAGCAGTATTAAGCATCAATAGGGTTTATATCACAACAGGACTTACGCCAAAACAAACAAGATTAAAAGACTTCATTAACAGTTCATTCTCAGATTCAGAATTAAATGAATTATGTTTTGAATTAGGCGTAGACAATGAGCACCTAGATCAAAGAAATAAATTAACAAAAATAATCTCCTTAATCAAATACTGCAACCAAAGAAGCATGATAGAAGATCTTGAGTTTGAAGTTTCTAGAAAGAGACCATCTAAAGTGAAACCTCAAGAACCAGACAAAGAGAGTGTCAAAAGATAAACAAGCAGCCAACCCAACACCTCAAAAGCACATCATTCTTTCTATTTGCCACTAACAAAACCTAGTGGCTTGTTAACAAGATTCTACAAATCAAGTTAACAAGCCACTAGAACGCAAAAAAATTCATAGATGAACCGTGCTAATTAACACAAACAAACAAGACAAGCTGAAATTGTTTTTATCTTGTTCATCCTATTGATCAATGTTAAAACCCCAAGCCCAGCTCAACGCCGCTTCGGTGTCACATACACCATCACATAACGCTTGCCGCCCAAAGACGCAACCGCCGGATCGCCACCACGCACAGCCGTAAAAATGGGGGTTGACCAAACCTCGCCATCTTTTGAAAACGACCACCATACGGTTGGCCCAGAGCCATAAAAACGCATCCCATCATCATAGGCCAGCAAATTTCCTGTCCAATTGGCGTTATTGACCGAAGCAATGTTGCTGTGCCGTGCAAAATAGATGCCATTTGACGAAATAGCGTGATACGCCCCCTCTTGCGGCGTCCCAACCGGCGTAGTGAAATGCCACACCCCATTAAACAACACGACCGCAGGGTCAATTACCTGCCCGCTACCCTCAAACCGCGCGCCAGCCTCAAATTCATAATGAATGCCATCAGTTGAAACCGCCGAATAAGTTGCGGGTTTGGTCGAAGCACCCGATGCGCCACGATTGCTCGACGAATAATACAGGCGATAACGTCCATCGGGCAATTGCACAATCGTCGGGTCGAATGGGCGCTGCATGGTGCTAGGGAAATTTGACATGCTGATCGGCTGTGGCGTGCCCCAAGTCTGACCGTTGTCAGTCGAAATCATGACCGCAACTTGGTCAAAATTGGGCGAATTTTCGGGAAACCACTGAAACGCTAATAGCAAGCGCCCTTGCAAATCACGGATGAGACTGGGAACACCCGCCCGCGGCACCAGCACTTTAACATCGCCAAATGTATTTGCACCATCATCACTAAAAACAACATCAAGATCTTGTTGCCAAGGGCCACTTTGGTTGGGCAATGGGGTCGGCATGATAGGAAAACCGGTTTGGGTTGTGCCAAGCACCGGCGCATAAACCTTTGGTTCAGGCTCATTTCGCGGTTGCGCAACCGATTGTTCCGGTTGACAAGCGCTTAACATGATGCTAACAATCATGGAACTAATAAGGGGAAGTAATCGCGTATGTGATTTCATAATTAATACAGCTTAGTGCGCATCCCCAGACGCGCATTTTACATAAGCCAAGATGCGTGTCTGGGGGTGCGCACTAAGCACCACTATTTGTTAACTCACGGTATAACTGTTCATACCCCTGCACCGACTGTGCCGTGCTGTAAAACTGCTCGATCTCATGACGAGGGCGCACAAAAGCGCTGCGATTGGCATACATCTGCATAATTGCAGCAGCGAGGGCCGCTGCGTCGCCTATCGGCACTACCTGCCCCATGCCGGTGCGCTGCACCGAGGTGCGCACCCCCGGCAAATTGCTACATATAGAGGGCGTGCCACACAGCATCGATTCAACTTGAACGAGGCCAAACGACTCGGTGCTGTTGAGGCTGGGCAAAATGGTCATATCACACGAGGCAAAAAACGCCGAAAGCTCAGCCCCCTTCAACGAACCAGTAAAGGTCCAACGATCACCCAACGCGGCAAAACGCGGCTGCAAACGGGCAGCATAAGCTTCTTCACCCAACACATTTTTATACGGGCCAGCAAATAATACCCGTGCCGCTGGGTAAGTTTGCCGCACAATCTCAAGCGCATCCACCAACACCTCAACACCTTTTTCTGTTGCCAGCCGTGCCGCCATGCCAATGATTGGGGCAGGGGGCAAGTTGCAGGTTGCAGGTTGCAGGTTACAACTTGCAACCCGCAGCTGAAATTTCTCTGCAAATGTGCTCAGGTCAGCCGCGCTGGGTAGCACAACCTCGACCGGCGGGGGAATGACGCACAATTTATGCATATAACGTGACAAAAACGGCGAATGTTTGGCGTAATCATCGGTATAAGCCACCACTTTATCAACCAAACGCGCTGCAATATGGTTAGCCCCATGCACCACTGGCTCAACCACACGGTTAAAGCCGCCGCTCGGCAATTCGAGATCACAATGATAGGTAAGCAAAGACGGTTTGCGCTGGACGCGGGCATTAAGCGCCAGCCCCGCCCCATCAAATTGCGGTAAATGAAAATGCACGACATCATGCCCACGCATCAGCCATCGCGCCATAAAGCCAAAAGTCGGCATAATCACCCCTTTGCTCAAGCGTAACGACACAGGGGCACGCACAATCACCACTCCCTCTTGGGTTTCGGCCAATGGCAAGGCTGGGTCAAATTGTGAGGTCAGCACTGTAACCTGATGCCCAGCTTGCGCCAACCCACGCGACAGCCGCTCAACATAAATGGTTAGCCCACTAATATGTGGGCGATAATAAGTAAGAATTTGCAAAATGCGCATGGTTGCGATCTCATCACCCTTGGCAAACACGCGCCTCTGGGTTGGCTAATAATACCGCACTCACGAGATTGACCTAAAGCCCGACCAGATCTATCCATCTATCCATCTATCCATCATAAGATGCATGTTTGCAATAGCAAAAACGTATAATCAAATATTGTTCTATCTGAACGATTCATAAAGCCCTACTATGCTATCTGTTTCATTAAACTGGCGGCGCAACACGCCTAACCAGCCCCTATCGCCACCACCATCATTATCAAAATATGGGCGGTTAGCCGTGCTGCTCATTGTGCTATTAGGGGGCGCATTACGTTTGTATGGTTTAAATTGGGACCAAAACTCCCATTACCATCCAGACGAGCGCTATATCTCGATGGTCACAAGCGATATTCACTGGCCTCAGAGTGTCAATGAGTTTCTCGACCCCAAACGCTCGCCGATGAACCCATATTGGATCGCGCGTGAAAACCGCGAACGCGCCTTTGCCTATGGCACGCTGCCGGTGTATATGACCCACTTTGTGTCATATTGGGTGGGCGTGTTTGTCGATAAATGGTGGGAGGGCTATGATGGCGTTACGCTGGTTGGGCGTGCCTTATCGGGTTTGCTCGATACTGCCGCTATTTATATCGTTTTCTTGCTCGGCAGCCGCATTTTTAGCCGTCGGGTTGGGCTGATTGGGGCCTTGTTTTATGCCCTCACCGTGCTCAGCATACAGCACTCACATTTTTACACCACCGATATCACCCTCAATTTTTTTGTGTTGCTGACCTTGCTATTTGCATACAACACCAGCCAAACTGGCAGCAACCGCGACACATTTTTAATGGGCGCAGCGGCTGGCATGGCGTTTGCCAGCAAATTTAGCGCCCTGCCCATTTTGGCGCTATTGCCTGTGGCCGCGCTTTTACACGAGCGACAAAAAATAACCACGCTCAATCCCAAGCTCATCACGTTGGGCGCTCAATTGAGCCACATCAACTGGTCACGCCTCATTGCCACGCTCATTTTGGCCTTTGGCGGCTTTGTCATCGCCTATTTTGCCTTTGCACCCTATTCATTTTTAGATACAAATGGCCTACTGCGCAATGTGAATGAGCAAGACAAAATCGTCATTCGTGCCGAAGCCGACCTACCCTACACCCGCCAATACTTTGCCACCACGCCTTACCTTTACCCAATAGAGCAGATGGTGCGCTGGAGTATGGGCGTGCCTTTGGGTGTAACGGCGCTGATTGGCTTGCTAATGTGCGTCATTTACGCCGTAGGGCGCGGGCCACATGCCGCCGGTGCAATTTTGATGTTGGCGTGGATGCTGCCCTATTTTCTTATCACAGGTCGTGCCTATGCGAAGTTTTTGCGTTATAGCCTGCCCTTGTTGCCGCTGTTTGCCATTATGGCGGCGGCCTTGCTCGCCCAATTAGGCGAATGGCTCGACAAGCGTTACCGCCCAAAAGCCATGTTGCCAACGCCCGATGCCCCACCCCCAACGACCGAAACACCAACAAGCGTGCCGCACGCTATTTTGAGTGAGGCAGCCGAACCCCTTGAGCCAGCAACCTTAAATTTAAATACAGAAGTCGCCGTTGATACACCACCGCCACCGCCTGCGCCACCGCCCATCACCAAACCCCGCCGCCACCCACTGCAATATGTTGCACCAGTGTTAACGACGCTGATTGTGGCTGCAACGGCATGGTGGGCCTTGGCCTTCGCCAGCATCTATTCGGCCCCGCACACCGCCAACCAAGCCTCAAAATGGATTAACACCAATGTGCCCAAAACTGCGATTTTGCTAAAAGAACATTGGGAAGAAGGCATCAATGGCTTGCAGGGTTATCAATTGCCACCAGCGGTGCCCGAACTCAATTTGTATGATGATGACGGCCCGAACAAATTGGTATCGCTTCAAAACAGTTTGACCCGTGGCGACTATATCGTGTTTTTCTCTAGCCGTCTTTATGGCACTATTCCGCGCATTCCAGATCGTTACCCATTAACCAAACGCTATTATGAAATGTTGTTTAGTGGCGAATTGGGCTTTGAGTTGGTGCATTTTAGCGAGGCCTACCCTTCGTTTTTGGGGCTGACCATGTTTGAAGACACCTTCACCCGCCCCGACTTACCGATGCCTGATGCGCTGATGGCCCATCGCCCCACTCCATTTGAAATTAACGGCGGCTTTGCCGACGAAAGCTTCTCGGCCTATGATCACCCATTGGTGATGGTGTTTAAGAAAACCAAACCAATTACGCCGCAATTGGTGGCCGAATGGCTTGGCCCCTATGTGCTAAAGCAACCTTGGAATCGCCAATTGGCCCAAAGCAATCGCCAACCGCTGTTAACCGAGGCCCAACGTGAGTTAAACATGGCCGGCGGCAGCTTTAGCGACATTTTTGATGCCAACAGACTCGCCAACCAAGTGCCATTATTGGCATGGTGGGCGCTGCTGCAATTACTTAGCCTTGCCACCCTGCCCGCGTTGCTGCAAATTGCCAAACGTTTGCCAGATCGCGGTTATGTGTTTGCCCGCGTGTTGGGCTGGCTGGTAGTGGGTTGGTTGAT
>JAGWYZ010000013.1 GCA_018969115.1 Chloroflexota bacterium
CCCCTCCCAAAGGGAGGGGCGAAATCCCCCTCCCTTTGGGAGGGGTTAGGGGTGGGTCAATGAGCATACTCTGCCATTGTATTCCTGCTGAACAGCCTAACTTTAATCGTAAATCAAAAATCGTAAATTAAAAAGGAGAATCATGGAAGTAGCACGATTTTGGAGAACCAACAAGCAACGATATCAACTCGTGGGTGAAGAATGCCCACATTGCAAGGGCAAGATTTTTCCACCCCGTGATATTTGCCCAACTTGCGACAAGGAAGCCAAAGTGCCCTATGTGTTTAGCGGCAAGGGTGAGGTATTTTCATTTAGCACCTTACATCAGGCGCCAGCCGGTTTTGAGCGCTATGCGCCTTATACTGTCGCGCTGGTTAAATTGAGCGAAGGCCCGATGGTGACGGCCCAACTGACCGATGTCGATGCTAACGATGTCAAGATCGGTATGCCGGTCGAAATGGTGACGCGAGTATTACGCGAAGATGGCGAACGTGGCATGTTGGTGTATGGCTACAAATTTCGCCCGGCATAGTGCAGATTCCAAGTTGACGAAAGGTTTTGCCGATTGCACGATCTTGCTGCCATAACTACACTATGGGAGCGGGGTCGTGCAATCGGCTCTTCATTTTTTAGAAATTTGCGCTAAAATGACGTTGAAACTGAATTTACCACACTCGGCTAAGCTATGCCTGATACCCTCGATGATGCTGTGTTGGCACAGGACTAAGGATTAGGGCTTGCTTCTTACAATCCTTAATCCAAAATCCCCAATCCTCCTTATGAATACTCAATTTTCGAATAAAGTTGTGATTGCGACTGGCGCGGGCAATGGCATTGGCAAAGCCATTGCATTGCGATTTGGGGCGGCGGGAGCGCGGGTGTTGGTGAATGATGTTGCAGCCATGGCTGCCGCTGCCGTTGCCGAACAGATCATGAGTGCAGGTGGTAACGCCATTGCCGTGCCTGCCGATGTGTCAGATGTGAAACAAGTGGGCGATATGTTTGATGCCGTATTGGCGCAATGGGGCACAGTAGATGTGTTGGTGAACAACGCCAGCCTGACCAATACCGAGCGCCATTTTTTAGATGCAGATGAGGCGTGGTGGAACCGTATTATTGCGGTGAACTTAAACAGCGCATTTTTGTGCGGGGCACGGGCGGCCAAGATTATGGCAGCCAACCGCGCAGGGGTTATCATCAATGTGTCGAGCGGTGGCGCAACGCGGGCGCATCGTGGCAACGCGGCCTACGACGCGGCCAAAGGCGGGATCGAGGCGCTCACCCGCGCCATGGCGCTCGATCTTGGGCCATATGGGGTGCGTGTCAATGCTATTGTGCCCGGTTCGGTTGATAGCAAAGGCATGTCGGCTGAACTGAAACAAGTGCGTGGCGAAACATTCCCATTGCGCCGCGTGGGTGAACCCGATGAAATGGCTGGACCAGTGCTCTTTTTGGCTTCCGACGATGCCAGCTATATCACCGGTCATATGCTCGTCATCGATGGCGGTTTTCTTGCCCAACAACGTTCGGCACAAGTCGATATTTTTCCGCTCAGTAAATTTCCTAATTTGTAAGTTGCAGGGTTGCAAGTTGCATAATTAATTTATTTTAAAACAAATTTATCACTTATTTGTCAGTTATTCAACTTTTCAACCTGCAACTTTGCAACTTTTCAACTATGCAACCTGCAACCCTGCAACCAACTCTCGACTCATGAACATCCAATTTCCAAATAAAACCATCATTGTTACCGGTGCAGCGCATGGCTTTGGTCGTGCGATCTCGCTGGCGTTTGCGGCGCGTGGGGCGCAGGTGTTTGCCTGCGATGTCATTGCCGATGAAGTAGTTGAAACCGCCGCCCAGTGCAATCAAGTTGGTGCGAGCAGTGGCGGTCGTGGCACGGCGCATGTTGTTGATGTTAGCGATCAACCTGCTGTGCAAAAGATGGTGGCCGAGGTGTTGGCGGTAACTGGGCGTATTGATGTGCTGGTGAATAACGCAGGCGGGGTGTTGGGGCAAGTTGGCCGCCCGATCGAACAAATTACCCCGCGTGAATGGCAGGCCATTTATGACGTAAACGTCAGCGGGGCTTTTTATTTTGCGCAGGCCGTCGCCCCCAGCATGAAGACGGCGCAGTCAGGTCGTATTATTAACATTTCGAGCGGGGCGGGTTTGGGCATTAGTCTAACCGGCATCCAAGCTTATGCCTCGGCCAAGGCTGCCCAAATTGGCCTTAGCCGCCAATTGGCGCATGAATTGGGGGCTTGGGGCATTACTGTCAACAATATTGCGCCGGGGTTTGTGCGATCAAACCCCAATACCGAGCGGCAATGGCAGTCGTATGGTGAAGAAGGGCAGCAAAGACTGGTACAATCGATAGCACTTAAACGGCTCGGCTCGCCCGATGATATTGCGCATGGTGTGTTGTTTTTTGCCTCAGATTATGCGGCGTGGATTACGGGGCAAGTGATTTCGATTGACGGCGGCAAATAGTTGTATGCGTGAGGCTTGCTTGTTGGGATAAAATCGCGGTTGGCGATGACAATTTACCCTGTACTTCTCATATTTCATAATCTCACCCGCTGGTTGGTGTTGGCAGTGGGTTTGTGGGTAACAGCGCGATTATGGCTTGGCTGGCGCACTCATCAGGCATGGCAAGCCGCCGACCGCACTGGGTTGCGTGTGTTTGCGTGGGTCATTAGCATTCAATGTGTTTTTGGCCTTGGTATGTATTTGTTGCCCAACACCTTTGTCAATGCCAGCCTAAACGCGCTTGATTTGGCCGTGATCATGAAAAACAGCGTGTTGCGTTTTTTTGTGCTTGAGCATCCGCTGCAAATGTTTATTGCAATTGGCATTTCGCATTGGTGCAATTGGTACCGCAAGCATATTCAGCCCGATACGTTCCGCCTTAAATGTGGTGCGTTGATTATGACAATGGTCATGCTGATTTTTTGACGGGTGTTCCTTGGCTGTTTTTATATTTGGCGCGTCCTTGGGTTTGTCTTCCAATTTCATTTGACAACGTCAAATGAAAAGGGTAGCCGATCTCACTGTATCCAGCTCAGCTTTGGGCTGGGCTGGATACAGTGAGATCGGCAAAAATGAGGTTATTGGTTTTTAGCCTGTGTTGCAGGTTGATAAGTTGCGGCTAAGGTGGGGTGTTGCATGGGCCATTCTATCCACGTTTCGCGGCTAATGACTTCGGGTGATTATCCGTAATGGTCTAGGTTTAAATTGCGTAAGCCCAATATGCCGACCCGACGTGGGGCAATCACTCCCGACCATCAAACATCGCCATCGTTGTCAAAAATCGTCAATTGGTTGCTGATGCTCAGTTAATGCATTCCTTCAAAGCGCCAGCTATGTTTGCGGTCTGTGGCATAACGTGCATCTTGAAAAATCAGCCATACTACACCCTCAAATTCTATTGCGGTATGAGTGCTGACCTAACCTTGTAACATACATCTATTATGCCTTGATGTCGATTTTATGCAAAGTGGCAAAGTGGCAGAGTGGCAGAGTGGCAAAGGCCTGTTGAATAAACCAGTGGTGTGCTTCACGCATCGCATTTTCGGCATCTGTATCTAGCCCCCAATTGCCAATTTCTGAGCATGGTCGCAATGCAGCATATAAATCCCAATAAGGCAAATGGGTAAAGTCGATGCTTGAAGTGGCACAATAAACGTCGGTAAATTGTTGCATAGCCGCCTGCCCAAAGGCAAACAAAACCTCAAGCCGACTATTGGCAAGGTCGGCTAAGGGGTCGCCAAATTCGGCATCTTCCCAATCAATGACAGCCACAAGTTGTCGATGTTGCCACAATACATTGCCGGGCCAATAATCGCCATGCAAAATGGCTGGTGCATTGCGGGGCGGCAAAGACCCAATCGCCGCTAACGCATCCCGAATATCACTTTCATGCAACGATTCATTGAGCACAGCGGGGCGCTGGCGCAATTTTGCGGCGACGCTGGTCGCTTGTTGTGGCATAAATGATATATCTGTGGCGCTGCAATCAAGCTGATGAATGTTTGCCAATTGCACCGCCAGTTTTTGCACATGATTTGGCACATCGTCTGGTACAAATTCGGGTTGCCCGTCAATAAATTCAATGACAAGACACGGCACAGGGAAAATGTCGCAAGCGGTGTCGAGGTAAATCGGCGCGGGCGTTGCGATTCCGGCAGTGTTCAACAGCTGCAATAGCCTAAATTCAACTGCAGCAATATTAGGGTTGTGTGCCAAATCGACCTTGCCGTGTAGCCGCATCACCATTTTTTGCCTGCGCCCATCGTTATGCATCACCTCTAGCGCCGTTACTTGCGCCGAATTGCCGCCTTTTAACGCCCACGTTCGCAATAATTTGGCATTTGGGGCAAATTTGCAAAGTAACTTTTCAAACACTTGTATGTGTCACCTCGATAATTCGGGGTAAACCCCAAAACATAACACCAAACTCATGATATGGCTTTTGAAGGCACGGGAAAGACCGTGCCTTCAAAAGCCATATCGTGAGTTTGGCAAAAATTTGCTTTAATCTTTTAATCTCAAAACCCCATTCGCCGCCCAATAATCTCTTTCATAATTTCATTGGTTCCGGCATAAATACGCTGCACCCGGGCATCGGCATAATAACGAGTGATGGGGTATTCCATCATAAACCCATAACCGCCGTGCAATTGCACACAAGTATCCATCACGCGGCCCTGTAATTCAGTCGTCCACCATTTTGCCATCGCGGCGGTTTCGGCGCTTAAGGTTTTGGTATTCAATTCTTCGATACAGCGATCGATAAACACCCGCGCAATTTGAATCTCGGTGGCTATTTCGGCTAATTTAAAGCGTGAATTTTGAAATTTGCCAATCGGCTGACCAAAAGCTGTGCGTTCTTTGCAATATTGCTCAGTCCAGCCCAAAGCGGCTTCGCAAGCCGCTACCGCGCCGACTGCCACGCTTAGCCGCTCTTGTGGCAACATGTTCATCATATAAGCAAACCCTTCGCCCTCGCGTCCCAACAAGTTGCTGATTGGCACATGCACATTCTCAAAAAATAACTCGGCGGTATCTTGCGAACGCAAGCCTAATTTCTCAAGTTTGCGTCCACGGGTAAAACCTTTCATCCCGCGTTCGATTACCAACATGCTCACCCCACGATGTCGCTCGTGCGGGTTGGTCTTAACTGCTGCTACGACAATATCACTCAAAATGCCATTGGTAATGAAGGTTTTGGCTCCATTGACCACATAATGATCGCCATCTCGAATGGCGGTCGTGCGAATAGATGCCACATCGCTGCCGGTGTTGGGTTCGGTCATGGCAAGGGCTAAAATCTTTTCGCCACTGCATACCCCCGGCAACCAACGGGCTTTTTGCTCGTCGTTGGCATAATGAATGAAGTAAGGCAAGACGACATCGTTGTGCAAAGTAATACCCGCACCGGCGCTAGCCACCCCAGCTCGGGCAAATTCTTCGCTAATAATGGCCCCATATCGATAATCATTCATGTCGCCGCCGTAAGGTTCGGGGGCATCTACGCCCAGTAAGCCTTGTTCACCAGCCTTAAGCCACAACTCGCGTGAGACCATGCCTATGTGTTCCCATGCTTCGTTATGCGGCAACATTTCGGTTTCGGCAAAACGCCGCACCATTTGGCGAAACATATCATGTTCGGGGCTAAAAATTGTGCGAGGCAAAAAGAAGGGTTTATCCATAATTCGTGCTTAATTAAGGTTATGATTTATACAATTTCACAAATCATACGGCTTATATTTTATCTGCTGATTTTGACATATTTTGTAAAACGTAGATGATCTTAAATGAAGATACAGTAAATAGTATCTTCTCAATCATTAGGGGCGTTAGCAAAAGACATAATGCCGAGATCACTATCACTTCGTATTTGACGATGGCTTTTCCCTCGTCAAATATGAAGTAACAGTGATCTCGGCGAAAATTTATTTTGATTTCCCCTATTTATTGAGGAGATGCCAGTAAACAGGGAAAATTTAAAGGCATTTTATGAAAAGAATTGGATTTCAATTTAAAGTTCGTGCAGATCGACTTGCAGAATACAAAGAGCATCATAAACAGGTGTGGCCCGACATGTTGGCGGCATTGCGCGAGACAGGCTGGCACAATTACACTCTATTTATGCGACCCGATGGCCTGATTTTTGGCTATTTTGAAACCGAAGATAGCCTGCAAACGGCCCAAGCGAAGATGGCTGCGACCGAAGTGAACACACGTTGGCAAAATTTTATGGCATCGTTTATGGATGCCGATGCCCGACCCGATGAGACTTTTGTCGAGCTTGAAGCCTATTTTCATTTGGATTAGAAAGCAGTTGACAGCCTTGTCCCTATCTGATTAGAATGACATGAGTTGCCCTTGATGTCATCACATAAAATCATGATGTCGTCGGCTGTGCCGACAATTACAAATAAACTCGCGCTGTTGTCTTATCACCCAAAATAAGGCAATGTAGGACTTTTTTAATAAAGTGAGTAATTAAATAAGACACAATGCGTAACACACTAGCTTTTCGGCCCCGTAAGGGCTGGAAAGCTAGTGTGTTACGCGAAAAATTTTTTTACCGCTTAATTTTAAAAAGCGACCCAAATGCGTGAAAAAATATTACAGGAGAAAATAAGAAATGAGCAATGTAGAACGCAAAGGTATCGTCAAACTTGGCCCCAATGATGCCACCCTCATCGGCAATGATGTCGCGGTTGGGCAAACTGCCCCCGCCTTTATCGCCAGCGCCAATGACTGGAGCACGGTTGATGTTGTAAACGCCGGCAAAGGCAAAGTGCGCATTTTGGCGGCTGTGCCATCCCTCGACACCAATGTGTGTGACCGTGAGACCCGCCGCTTTAATGTTGAGGCCTCAAGTCTGGGTGATGATATCGCCGTGTATGTCATTAGTACCGATATGCCAATGACGCAGAAAAAGTGGTGTGGCAATGCCGGTGTCGATCGCGTCATTACCATTTCAGATGTGTTAAATGCCGAATTTGGCATTAATTATGGGTTGTTGATCAAGGAACGCCGCTTTTTACGCCGCGCTGTGTTCGTTATTGACCGCAATAACACCCTTACCTATGTTGATTACATGAAGTCGTTGGGCGACGAACCCAATTACGAAGAAGTATTGGCCGCAGCTAAAGCCGCGCTTTAATTAATGGTTAATGGTCAATGGTTAATGATTAACCATTAACCATTGACCATTGATCATTAACCATTGATCATTAACCATTAACCATTAACCATTAACCATTGACCATTAACCATTAACCATTGACCATTGACCATTGACCATTAATTTAAAGTGTCATCGCATAGCTTTCGATGATCGGTTTGGCGCGGGCGGCAAAGGCCGCCACTGTCATTGATTTGAGATCTTCGCCGGTGCGCAAGCGCACCGCCACCGAATCTGCTGACAATTCTTTATCACCAATAACCAGCATATAAGGAATTTTGAGCATTTGGGCTTTGCGAATTTTGTTTTGCATACGGTCGTGCCCATTGTCAACCTTGGCGCGTAACCCTTCAGCTTGTAACCGTTTGGCTACTTGTTGTGCAAATTCAACATGACGGTCGGCGATGGGGATGATGGTGGCTTGTTGCGGGGCCAGCCACAGCGGGAACGCGCCAGCGAAATGTTCGATCAAAAAGCCGATAAAACGCTCGTGTGTGCCCAAGGGAGCGCGATGTAAACACAATGGCACCTTTTCGGCCCCATCTTTGTCGGTATATTTCAAATCAAAACGCTCCGGCACGGCAAAATCTACTTGGTTGGTTGCCAAGGTAAACTCGCGCCCGATCACACTCCAAATCTGCACATCGATCTTGGGGCCATAAAATGCGGCCTCATTTTCACGCTCAATAAATGGCACGTTGCCATTGATCATGGCGCGGCGCACCATTTCTTCGGTTTTGAGCCACATCTCTTGGTTATCTACATACTTTTTGCCCAGCCCCTCTTTGCTATGCAGGCTTAAGCGCATCTGATAAGCATCGATGCCAAAGATTTTGAAGTACTTTTGATACAAATCGATCACGCCCATAAATTCGCTTTCAAATTGCTCTGGGGTGCAATAAATATGCGCGTCGTTCATTTGCATACTGCGCACCCGCATCAAGCCCTGCAATTCACCCGATTGCTCATAGCGATAGCATGTGCCATATTCAGCGAACCGCACCGGTAAATCGCGGTAGCTGTGTTGCTGGGCTGCAAACAATTTATGATGGAACGGGCAGTTCATCGGCTTCATGTAATAGGTGATGCCGTCCATCACCATCGGCGGGAACATGCTTTCGGCGTAATAGGGCAAATGACCAGAGCGCAAAAACAATTGCTCTTTGGTGACATGCGGCGTGCGCACACGGTCATAACCGGCGTCTAATTCCATCTTTTTCGCCAAATCTTCGAGTTGTTCGATCAAAATACCGCCATTGGGTAACCATAAGGGCAACCCAGGGCCAACTTCATCATCAAAAATGAAAATTTCTTGCTCGGCTCCAATCTTGCGATGGTCATGCTTTTTGGCTTCTTCGATCAAACTCAAGTGCTGATCAAGTTCCTCTTTTTTCTCAAACGCCAAGCCATAAATGCGTTGTAGCATCGGGTTTTTCTCATCGCCGCGCCAATATGCGCCAGACGATTGTGAGATTTTGAAGGCTTCGGGGTTAATCTCGCTCGTGCTCAGCACATGTGGGCCGCGACATAGATCAGTAAACGTATCTTGGGTATAGAGCGAAATGATCGTCGAAGCCGCTGCGCCCTCGCCTTTCTCGCCCATATCGTCTTCGCCCTTGGCTAGGCCGTCAATCAATTCGAGCTTGAATGGGTTATTGTCAAACACCACCCGCGCCTCGTCGGCGCTAACCTCGCGGCGCGTAAACACCACGTTTTTGCGCACAATGTCGCGCATACGGCCTTCAATATTGGCCAAATCTTCTGACGTAAATGGCTTGGGCACGCCAAAGTCGTAATAAAAGCCATTGTCAACCGGCGGGCCGATGGTTGGCTTGGCATCGGGAAAAAATTCGAGCACAGCTTGCGCCATGATGTGGGCTAACGAATGGCGGATTTTGTAGAGCTGGGCTGGCATGGTCTTGCCTTTGCCATACGCAATCACCTCATCCGATTTTGGATTTTGGATTTTGGGTTTTGCACTGGCTTCGCCAGATTGCGCGACCTTTTCGATGCGTGGGTTTACCAGACGCACATAATCGGCA
This sequence comes from Chloroflexota bacterium, assembly GCA_018969115.1. Taxonomy (GTDB): domain Bacteria; phylum Chloroflexota; class Anaerolineae; order J036; family Brachytrichaceae; genus AQU-03. The sequence goes on from JAGWYZ010000013.1 coordinate 9,244, forward strand.
GATTTGAGCACCATTGAGCAATTGAGACGCGCGGCATTGAAATAAATTTCGTCGTGCGCCAGCAAGGCTGGGTCAACTACTAACGTTAATTGTTCGTTAAATGAAAATGGCAAGATCGTGCCGATGGGCGAGCCGCCCAGTTGTTCGGCAATTTCAGGCGGGGCAAAGGTAGCGTAATCGCCGCCCACCAAGGCCTTGACAGCATTCATGTCGAGTTTGGCATCACCAGCGATGACGGCCAGCACATATTTTTTGTCTTTTTTGCCAATCTTCACCATCACAATGATGCATTTGGCGGCCTGTGCCAGTGTATTGCCACGAAGTAGGCTGACTACATCGGTGCGGCCTTCAGCTTCGTGTTGTATCAAGCGATATTGTGCTTGGTGTTGATCTAAATAAGCAATCAATTTGTCGTACATTGTTGTCTCCTTTTGCGCCTAAAGCGCGAGATCGAAAAATAAAAAACCACTCACCCCGTGCAAGCAAGCTTGCACATTGGGGCGAGCGGTTTGTCTCGCGGTTCCACCCAACTTTAGTTGCTAACTAAAACGTCAGCAACACTCATTATGCTATTACGGGCATGCCCGTCGTGGCTTATGCTGTTTATCACAACCTTCGTCACGCACTCACGAGGGGTACATTGGCTTGGCTGTTTGCAATTCTTTCACCCATCACCGAATTTGCTCTCTGTTAACACCCTTAGGCCGATGCGTGTCTCGATCAACGCTGTAAGGTCGAATTATAACATTATGGCAGTAGCACGTTTCAGACCCATCACCATAATAGCGCTCGTCCATGACCGCAAGTCATATTCGCTTTGACTCTCGGTCATAAATATACGGCGCTATTGACTTGCGTCATCGACATTTCTATAATCTGTATGACTGAAACAGTGTAAATAGTCACAAAAATTATGCCACGAGGTTTTTCTGAGGCCGAACGCGCCGCCATTCGCAGTCAATTGCTCGCTCATGCCGAGGCGCAATTGATTGTGGTGGGGTTGCACAAAATCAGCGTCGATGAGTTGGCGCAGGCAGCGCATATTTCGAAAGGGGCGTTTTATCAATTTTTTGCATCGAAAAATGAGTTGTTTGTAGCGCTTTTTGGCGAAGCTGAGCGTGAATTACGTGAAAAGATGCGAAAATCGGCGATGCAGGTGCTGCCCGACCCGCGTGAACAGGTGCGAGCCTTTTTTCATGAGTCTTTAGCCATTTATCGCGGTAGCCCGTTGTTGCGCAATTTTAAACGGCGCGATTTTGAAATGTTGTTGCACGAGGCATCGAGCACTCAGGTGGCGCAAGCCATGGGTGAAGATGAGGCATTTTATGGCGAGATTCTTGAGATTTGGGCGCGACGCGGCTTGAAAATTGCCTGTTCGCCCGCCCAGTTTTCGGGGCTGATGCACAGTATTTTTGTTTCGACCTTGTATGTGGCGGATTTTGGTGCGGCGTATGAATCAGTCATTACTTTAATGATTAGCGCCTTGGCCGACAAGCTTGTCGTTTCGAGTGAAGCTCGTCTACTGTAATTCTTATTTTACCTAAATCCCATAAATATATGACAACCAAAATACCACTTATGAATATTGCTAGCCCGGCTTTTCACGCCAACCCACACCCGTTTTATCGCCAATTGCGCGATGAAGCCCCAGTGCATCGTATCACGCTGCCCGACAAACGTACACTGTGGCTGCTGACACGTTATGATGACGTGGCTACGCTATTGCGCGATGAGCGTTTTGTCAAAAGCCCAGCCAATGTGCCACGCTTGCCCGGCGAAAAACCGGTCAAAGAGCCTTGGATGCCAGCATTTATTCGCCCATTGACGTACAATATGCTTGATCAAGATGGGGCTGATCATACCCGTTTGCGCAATTTGGTGCATCGCGTGTTTACGCCCAAACTGATTGAGCAAATGCGCCAAGACATTAGCCAAATTACCCAGCGTCTGATTGATGGTGCATTACAGTCCAGCCGTGCGAATGGCGACACAGTTGATCTTTTGCAACAGGTGGCGTTGCCTTTGCCAGTGACGGTGATCGCCAAGATATTGGGCGTGTATGCGGATGATTATCAAAAATTTGCACGTTGGGCTGCCGCTTTTGTTGGCAATACCAACATGACTGATATGCTGTTGTCGATCCCCAGTTTGTGGCAATTGATGCGCTATTTGCGCAACTTGATTGCTGAGCGACGTGCCAACCCGCGTGATGATTTGATTGCGGCATTGGTGCAGGCCCAAGATAATGACGATCAATTGAACGACGATGAAGTATTGGCGATGGTGGTGCTGTTGCTCACAGCGGGTTTCGAGACAACTGTGAATTTGATTTCGAGTGGGGTGTTGGCGCTGCTGCAAAACCCCGACCAATGGGCGATGTTGCGCGACGCGGTAAAAGGCAGTGCGGCCAATCGAGATGGGTTGTTGCGTAGTACAGTCGAAGAATTGGTGCGTTATACCTCGCCGGTATCATTGGCCACTGAACGCTATGCGACAACCGAGATAACATTGCACGGGGTGACGATTCCACGGGGGGCCTTTGTGGGTGGGGCCATTATTTCGGCCAATTATGACGAGCGGCGGTTTGCACAGCCTGATGTGCTAAATTTGATGCGTGAAGACAATCGACATCTTGGGTTTGGCAATGGGGTGCATTATTGTTTGGGCGCACCCTTGGCACGGCTCGAGGTGCAAATTGCGCTGGCGGCCATTGTTGAGCAGATGCCCAATTTGCGGTTGGCTGTGCCTGCATCGCAGTTGCGCTGGCGTAAGTCGCTGATTATTCGTGGACTAAAGGCCTTGCCGGTTGTTAATCTAGCCTAATTTTGTATGGTTGGCATTGCGTATACTAGCCACATGAGCCAAAATGTCTACGTTACCGGCGTTGCTATGACCCCATTTGTAAAACCCGGCACCGAGTTGCCCTATAACCAAATGGGGGCGCAAGTGGCCCGCGATGCCTTGTCAGACGCAGGCATTCGCTATGACCAAATTCAACAGGCCTATGTAAGCTATGTTTATGGCGATAGCACTTGTGGGCAAGCGGCTTTATATGAATTGGGCATGACTGGCATTCCCATCATCAATGTCAACAACAATTGCTCGAGTGGCTCAACAGCGTTGTATATGGCACGGCAGGCGGTGATGAGTGGGATTGCCGATTGCGTTTTAGCGCTGGGGTTTGAGCAAATGTTGCGCGGGGCATTGCAATATGTGTTCAACGATCGCCCCGGCCCATTGGCAAAATTTACCGATATCGTCGATCAAGTGCATGGGCATTCAGAATCGCCGATGGCGATTCGTTTATTTGGCATGGCGGGGGCCGAGTATCAAGAGCGTTATGACACACGTAACGAAACTTTTGCCAAAATCACCGAAAAAGCCCGCAAACATGCCCGCTATAACGAACGCGCTATTTTTCGCATGCTTTTAACGGTCGATGAAATTATGGCTTCGCCCAAAATGGTAGGCGTGCTGACGCGCTATCAATGTTGCCCGCCGACATGTGGCGCGGCGGCGGCGGTGGTGTGCAGCGAGGCCTTTACCCGCAAACACAATCTCAATACTGGTGTGCGTATCATCGGGCAAGCCATGACCACCGATTTTCGCTCGACCTTTGACGACAAAAAGATGATGAAGGTGGTGGGCTACGACATGAGCGCCGCTGCTGCCCAGCAGGTCTACGCTCAAACCGGCATCGGCCCCAACGACCTTGATGTGGTCGAATTGCACGACTGTTTCACCGCCAACGAACTCATTACCTATGAGGCACTGGGTTTGGCCCCCGAAGGCGGGGCCGAGCGTTTTGTATGGGACGGTGAAAACACCTATGGCGGCAAAGTGGTCACCAATCCTTCGGGTGGGTTGCTGTCAAAGGGGCATCCATTGGGCGCAACCGGTTTGGCGCAATGTGCCGAATTGGTGTGGCAATTGCGCGGACAAGCTGGCCTGCGCCAAGTTGAAAATGCACGCATTGCTTTGCAACATAATATCGGTCTTGGTGGCGCTTGCGTCGTCACGATGTATAGCAGATAGAGGATAGAGGATAGCAGATAGTGATAGTAGAAGCTATCCGCTATCTACTATCCACTTCCACATTCCCCACGCCCATGCTGAACCAATACACCCCCGAAGCACGCCGTCTGCTGATTGCCAATATCATCACTTTTGTGGGGTTTGGCATGAGCTTGCAATATCCATTAATCTATTTAAACAGCGCTCGTGGTATTACGCTCAGTGAGGCCGGTGCTATGCTGACCTTTGCTGGTTTGCTTGGCCTTGCAATTTCGCCCCTTGCTGGGGTCTTGATCGACCGTTATGGTGCACGGGTTGTCATGCTGGCTGCTAACATCATCACGGTGTTTGGCGCTATTGCATTTGCCCATGCCACCACGTTGGCGGTTGCTGCTGTCGTGTGGGTCGTCTCGACGATGGCGCAATCGGCACGTTTTCCAGCTTTTAGCACCTTGCTGGGGGTGCGTGTGAATGAAGAACACCGCAGTAGCGCCTATTCGCTTAACTATGCAGGGATCAACCTTGGGATTGGGTTGGGTGGATTGCTGGGAGGCTTCATTATTGATATCACTAATGTTGCCACTTTTCAAACCGTTTATTACATTCAAGCGGCTTTTACTATTTTGTTTACTGCGTTAACGTGGCAAATTCATGATGACCGCAAAACCTTGCATGCCCATACACAATCACCCCCCAAGCAGCCAAGCGCCCCCATCGAAAATGTATGGCGTGGCATGTTGCGCAATCGCCCATTCGTACTGTTGTGTCTGATGAATTTGTTGTTTTGGGGCAATGTGTCGCAACAAAACAGCTTTTTACCGTTATATGCTACCCAAGATGTGGGTGCGACCCCGCGCGAGTTAGGCTATGCCTTGGGATTAAACACCATTGTGATTGCATTGTTGCAAATGCCGGTGATGCAATGGTTAAGAAACATCTCTAGCCGCAATGCCTTGGTGCTGATGTATGCTGGGATTGTGCTGGGTTGGTGCTTTATGTTATTGGCTGGTGTGTTGCCCAAAGGCCAATTGCCGTTATTTTTGGTCGTCATTACACCTGGCATCATTGGGCTGGCCGAGACTATTTTCTCGCCCATTGTGCCGCCTTGGGCCTTAAAAGTATCGCCCTCAGAGCAAATTGGGCGTTATAACGGGGTGCTATTTATGGTAGCTGGCATTGCACAAAATGCTGGGCCATTTGTTGCTACTTTATTTGTGGGGGCCAATGCCAGCGCAACCTTGCTTTGGCTGATGATCACCTCGTGTATTGGTGCGATGGTCATCGCGTGGCAGTTACGTGATTAAGTTTTAACGCACTCGCCGATATGTATTATTAGAATAACTTAGCACCACCGCCCACGCTTGCAGCGGTGCTACTGATGGTTTAACCCGAATCAGGCCATCCCACACTCAACCGGCCAAAGGGTCGCTATCCAGCCATGCATCGGCAAATTGTGCGCCGTTAGAGGCTACGACCCGCACAATATCAATAGCGCAGGCGCTGTCGGCCAAAATCAGGTTTAGTTTGCTGCCCGCAGGCACTTGCCCAACCAGTGGTAACAACTTGGCTTCTAATTCGAGTTTGAGGTCGGCCCACATGATGAATTTGGCATGACATGTATCGAGGCAAATGCCCCGTGGGAAGCCCTCGCCCGTGCCCCAACGCACTCGCTGTGGGCTTAATGGCTCTGGAAATGGGGTTAGGGTAGGCCCTAAGTTGCTGTTTAGTGTGTCCCCCCATTTGGCAAGCGCGAACACCCCACAATGAGCACTGATAACAGCATCAACGCCGATGTCATGTAGTGTTTTAAATTCCCCACCTTTGCAAGTGATAGCAGTTTATACCATGAAGTATAGTAGCGATGTATGTCTGCTTTTGTTGAAGTTGCCCTGCTCACCAATGCATTTGATCAAACCCTCAGTTACCGTGTGCCCGATGCGATGCAAGCACAAGCGAAAGTAGGCGTAATCGTTGGCGTGCCGTTGCGCAACACCCTCACCACCGGCATCATCATTCACCATTGGCCGCCAAATCATAAGCCAACCGATGACAAAGGCCAACGCCTCAAGCTCAAATCGATTCATAGTTTGATCGACCCACAACCGACGCTAAACGCCCAACAAATTGCTTTAGCCCGCTGGATTGCTGCCGAATATTACACCTCAATTGGCCGCGCTTGTGCCATGATGATTCCGCCCGGCCTAACGCCCAGTTCGGCCAATGTGTATGAAGCGATTATGCCCCCGCCGCCAAATAATACCAAACATAGCCCAGAAACATTAAACCCACAAACCGAAATTTTTAATTTATTGCGTGGTCGCGGTCCCACCACCGAGCCAAAACTGCGCAGCATGTTACGCAAAATGGGCGTAACCGAATGGCGCAAATTGCTTGAGGGCATGGTCAAAAAAGGGGTGATCGCCCGTGCCTCGACCTTAGCCCCACCCAAAGTATCAGTCGTTCGCAAAACGTTGGTGCAATTGATGATTTCGGCAGTGACATTCGATATCGTGCTGGGTAATTTGGATCGCGATGATAAAGCCTTGGCCCGCCGCCGCGCTGCCGCATTGCGCTATTTACAACATTGCAATGGCATTGCGTGGGCAGATTGGTTATCGGCTGAAACCAGCGCCACTGGTGCCGATTTGGCATGGTTGCAGGCACAAGATTATGTCACGATGGGCGATGCCGAGCGCTGGCGCGACCCACTCTCAGACCTTGATTTTGTGCTCAAAACCCCACCCCCGCTTACGCCCGATCAGGCGGCGGCATGGCAGGCGGTGAAAATGGCAATTGAGAATCAAGAATCAAGAGCCAAGAGCCAAGAATCAAGCATACAGAATAAAGAGAAGATCATAAATTCTGCAATCCCTAATCCTCAATTCTTAATCCCTAATTCAACCTCTCACTCTCAGTTTTTGTTGAGGGGGGTGACCGGCAGTGGCAAGACTGAGGTATATTTGCGAGCGGTTGAGGCGACACTCGCCAAAAAGCGCGGTGTGATTATTTTGGTGCCAGAGATCAGCCTCACCCCACAGACCGCTCGCCGCTTTTTAGAGCGGTTTCCGGGCAAAGTCGCGCTCATTCACAGCCGTCTGCGCCACGGCGAGCGTTTTGACACATGGCGGCGTATTCGTTCGGGTGAATTGCCAGTGGTAGTGGGGGCACGTTCGGCCTTATTTGCGCCTGTCCCGGATGTCGGGTTGATCGTGTTAGACGAAGAACATGAATCGAGTTATAAACAAGACAAATCACCCGCCTACGATGCCCGCCGTGTAGCTGCCCATTATGCCAAAATGAGTAACGCTGTGCTCATTTACGGCAGCGCTACGCCATCGCTCGAAGTGTGGCACGCTGTCAATTTCATTAACCCAACCCCCGAAACCCAGCTGCTAAAATTGCTGGAGCTGCCCAATCGGGTGCGGGCACATGCCAACCGCGTGGCCGATCAACAAGCACGGCTGGGTATTAAAGCCGAGGTGCAGCTCGAGCGCTCAACGCCAGAGGTCACACAATTGGTGTATCAACCTTTGCCCGATGTGCAAGTGGTAGACATGCGGGCCGAGTTGCGGGCGGGCAATACCAGCATGTTTAGCGTGGCACTGCGTGATTCGTTGTTGCACACGTTTAGCCGAGGCGAACAAGCCATTATTTTTCTCAACCGGCGCGGCTTGGCTTCGTGTGTGGTATGCCGTGATTGTGGGCATGCTGTGCGTTGCCCCAATGATGATGTGCCGCTCACGCTGCACTCGGCCCCTAGCGCTCAGGTCTTAAAATGCCATCATTGCAATCACAGCGAACCTGTGCCCAAGCTGTGCCCGGCCTGCAAAAGCCCGCGTATTCGCTATATTGGCATCGGCACGCAACGCATCGAGCAAGCCATTCACGAGCTACACCCCAAGGCCCGCATTGTGCGTTGGGACAAAGACACAGCCTCGAGTCGCGGGGCTGAAAAATTGTTATTAGAGCGCTTCATGAATCAACAGGCCGATATCATGGTGGGCACACAGATGATCGCCAAAGGGCTTGACCTACCGATGGTAACTTTGGTGGGCGTGGTGTTGGCCGATGTCGGGCTGTTTTTGCCTGATTTCCGCGCCTCTGAGCGCGTGTTTAACCTAATCGAGCAGGTGGCTGGGCGGGCTGGGCGCGGGCTGTTGAAGGGGCGCGTGATTGTGCAAACCTATAACCCCGATCATCCATCGATTGCCCACGCCAAACATCACGATGTGCAAGGGTTTGCTAAATATGAATTGAGCAATCGGCGTATGCTCGATTTGCCGCCCTTTACGCGGTTGGTGCGCTTTGAATTTGAAGACGAAAACGAAGACAAAGCCCGCCAACAATGCGAGGCTTTGGGGCGGCAATTGCGCCAAGTGCTGGCCCAACCCAGCAGTTTAATCGGCCCCGCGCCGGCCTATTTTGCCCGCCGCAACAAACGCTTTCGCTGGCACATCATCGCCCGCACCGATTCACCCCGCACCTTGCTTGCTAAGCTCAATATTCCGAGTGGGTGTTTTGTGGATGTTGACCCAACAAGTTTGTTGTGACCATCCATACCAAACGCCCATCAACCGGCATAACAATTTGTGAGGGCAGGTCATTTGGGCGATAAAGGCCATTGAGCACTCGGTCAAGCATGGCGGCCTTCGATGCGCCATTCACGATAAACATCACCTCGTGGGCAGCGTTGATTAATTGGGGTGTAAATGTGATGCGCTCGGCGTTCAACTTCTCGATCCTATGAGCAATCACCAGCCGCTCGGTGGCAACGGAGGGTAAAGTGCCCGGAAAAAGCGAGGCGGTATGTCCATCGTCACCCATGCCCAACAAAATGAGGTCAAACTTGGGTGTTGTACCTAAATGAGCGACAACTTCGGTTTCATAATGCGTTGCTGCCGCCGCTGTGCCTAATTCGGTTTGCACCCGATGCACATTTTGTGCGGGCAAATGACAAGGCTGAATGAGGGCGATATTGGCGCTATTAAAATTGCTATCGGCATCATCGCTTGGCACATTTCGCTCATCACTCAGCCAAACGTGAATGTGTGACCAATCTAACTGGCCCTGCCACTGAGCTGAAGCCAAGGTGGTATACAATATTTTGGGCGTGCTGCCGCCGCTCAGGGCGATGTGGCATACCCCACGCGCCGCGATGGCCTGCTGTGCAATTTCGGTCATACGCTGGGCACAGCCCTGCATCAATGCAACGGCGTTGTCATGCGTCAGCACCTCGCCTCGCATCGCCACGCGCAGCCGCCCAATGCCATCAGCCACCGTATATTTGGGCGAATAAACCGCCGACCCCACCACTACGATGCTGGCCCCGGCTTCACGCACACGGCGAATGGTGTTGACATTTATGCCACCGTCTACTTCGATCTCGGCTTGTGAGCCAATCGCATCTAACATCTGACGCACCCGTGCAATACGCCCTAACGCTGCTGGAATGAAGGCTTGACCGCCAAACCCTGGCTCCACCGACATAATCAGCACCATATCAAGCAACGGCAAGGCATCTTCGAGCAACCCCAAAGGCGTAAGCGGGTTGAGCGCCACACCGGCTTGCATTCCCAACGCCTTTATTTGCTGCAAGGTTGAATAAAGGTGAGCACACGCCTCAACATGCACAATCACGCGCTTCATACCTGCCGCCGCGTAATCTTTGAGATATGGATCTGGGTTGCTCACCATTAAATGGGCTTCGCAGGGAATGGCGCAGCTTTTTTGCACAGCGCCGCATATCGTAGCCCCAAAACTAAGATTAGGCACAAAATGCCCATCCATCACATCAAGGTGCATCCATTCGGCCCCCGCACGTTCGGCGGCCTGTATCTGTTGGCCCAAATTGGCAAAATCGGCAGTTAAGATTGATGGCGCGAGTTTCATGGGGTCGATTAAACCACGACCTCAAAAGAGAGGGGGGAATAGAGCAGATTCCGAGTTGATGAAAGGTTTTGCGGATTTCACATCTATCTCTCACGGCGTAGCTGTGGGAGATAGACCGTGAAACCGGCATTTCATCTTTTAAGAATTTGCGCTACTGCAATCCATTATTTCAAAATCTTCGCCAATTTGCGATTGCACGCCCGTAAATTTCACGGGCAGGCTAGCTGCTACTGATCTAACAACCCCTTCAAACTGCTTTGTGATGATTGTGTGGGTTGGCCGGTGTTCCCGCCCAGCATCCCAATCAAAGTTTGCAAAGCATCAGTGGCTTGATTGGGGTTCAAACCGGCTGTTTCAGCCAATTCCTCGGCTATGCCACTGTGTTGAATATAGTGACGATCGACGGGTTTGCCAGTGCCAAAGCGGTCGAGCAAGCTATCAAGCCCACTTGCTGACTGTTGCACAGCATGCTGTGGTTGCGCCTGTGATGTAAATAATTTGTTGAGCAAGTAGCCTACTACAATCGTAGCAATAATCGGGTTTACCCCCAATTTCTGCGCCAAGGCGTTAATAATAGGGGCAAAGGGTGTGCCAGCAATGACCCCCAAACTTCCCATTTGACCTGCGCCCATCATCATACCGATCAAATCTGTCAAACCGCCACCTTGTGCGCCTATGCCCGATGACCCGCTCTGTAATGCGCCACCGACCAATGACCCCAAAACATCGAGAATGCTACTACCACCTGATGTGGGGAAGGTCGGAACTGGTTGCACTGGCGCTGGCGAAGCCCCCCGCCCCAAAATGCCGCCCAACAAATCGGCCAAAGGGTCGCCCGATGATTGTCGTGGCATTTGGCGTTGTTGTGGCACTTGTTGCCCGCCGCCCAAGATGCTGCCAAGAATATCGCCTATGGCGTTGCCGTTCGATTGCTGCCCACCCCCGCCCAAGATGCTGCCGAGGATGTCGCCCATGGCATTGCCACTTGACTGTTGCTGAGGGCGTTGTGCTGGTTTTTGTTGCCCAGCGCTACCCAAGATGTTGCCAAGGATGTCGCCCATGGCATTGCCGCTTGATTGTTGTTGGGGCATTTGTTGCCCAGCACTGCTCAAAATGCTACCAAGCAGGTCGCTTAATTGGTCGCTGCTGGCATTTTGTACATGTTGTTGGGCATTGCCATGTCCAGCACCGCGTAATACACCGCTTAAAAGTTCTGAAAGTGGATCTGCTGCCATAATCTTTTTATCCTTTTATGATCTTTTCTCAATAAAGTGGGGCAAATAAAATAAATTTTCGTCGAAATCACTATATGGCCTTTGATGGTATAGGCTTTGCCCATGCCATCAAAGGCCATATAGTGATTTCGACATTACGTCTTTGAGGTTTACCCCTAATTATTGAGAAGATACTGTCTAAATGCAAGTTAAAAAAAACAGGCGCAGCCCACAAAGGTTGCGCCTGTTGTCACACCAATGAAAGGTGTATCGTGTGCAGGCTAAATAACCTGCGCCCACATGATTAGGCTGGGATCGTCAACACCATGCCGGGGTGAATGACATTTGGGTTGCTGATCACATCCGTATTGGCTTGATAAATTTCTTGCCAACGAGCGCCATTGCCTAGGGTATGTTGAGCAATAGCCCACAAGCTGTCGCCGGATTGAACGGTATAGGTCTTCTTGGCGGCGGCGGCGGCGGCAAATGACTCGGCTTCAGCGGCGGCGGCGGCAGCAGCGCGTTGTTGCTCTTGATAACGAGCGTTAGCAGCTTCGGCTTCGGCTTGTGTACGCACTTCGGCTTCGAGTGCGGCAGCATTGCGGGCGGCTTCGGCTTCACGGCGGGCCTGATCAGCAACGGCTTCGGCGGCAAGGCGTTGGGCCTCAGCGGCCTGGCGAGCTTCTTCAGCAGCGGCACGTGCTTCTTCAGCAGCGGCGGCAGCGGCAGCCGATTGTTGAGCGCTGTCGAGCGCGGTGGCGGCTTCGGCATGTGCGGCGGCGGCATCTGCTTGGGCCGACTTCATAGCGGCTATTTCGTCGCGGGTGCTGAATGCATCGCCAATCTTTTCAAACAAACCTTTGCTTTGTGACATTTTTATGATTCTCCTGAAACTCAAATATGATGTTTTTTATATTCAATTACGAAAAAAACGAAGATCGTTTAGTGGTTTCTCGTAAAAACAGAGGACTGAATACTACATCAATAACCCATTTTGTGCAATAGCTCTTTGGATGAATTCTTGATCATTTTGCTGACAAATGACACAGGTGGGTGTCAGACGTTCAAATTTTATGTGCTGTAATGTCGGTAAACTTAGAATTTGATCAAGCACAGCGGCTTCTTTTGTGCGAAAAATGGCCATTTGTTCCAGTTTTATTTCATTGCCACGTTCGCCCCAACGTTGAATTGCCATTTTGAGATGTATTGGTAATGTTTGTCCCGAATTTCGTTGCAAAAAGTCAATCACACGTTCGGGGGCAATGCCTTGCTCTTTGGCACGTGCTAAAGCATTGGGGGTGATGCGATAAACATAATGATCAAGTTTGGTATGTTGCCAGTCTGCCACCCGCGCCAATTGAAAACGCTCGAAACGGCGATATGGGCTAATGAGAATGTTGGCATAGGCTTGAGGGTCAAATTTCAAGCCATAGGCCATCGATATATTTTTATCGGAAAGTGCAACTTGGGGCGCAAACCATTGCAATGGCCCCTGTAATACATAGTCGATCAGGCCGCCTTCAATCCGATCCCAATTGACAAAGCCATGCAAAAAATCACGTGTGGTGGCATCGCGGATATACCAAGTGTCATATCGCCCGTCGGGGCGGGCAAAATCGGGGTGAGTATGTTTGACAAAATCACGAAAATGTGCCACTTGTTGCGCTGGCGGTTGGTTCGATTCAGGCTGACGCAGCCAATCGGCCCATAAACCCAATAAATTTTCGCGTTCTTGCAATGGGTTGTTGCGCCAAGTGTGTGCCATGTCAAATAGCAATTCGGGTACATGGGCCAGGTCATTCCACGTTGGGTCATTGCGCCATGCCTCATATAAACTGCGTAATTGAATCTCGGCAGGTGATTGTAACCATTCGATGACAGGCTGTGAGGCTAACCGCAACCGCCCACCTTCGTTGCTGTCGCGCAGCCATTTAAGGCGTTTGAGCAAGTGCAACAAAAATGTGAAACGGCCCGCATCTTGATCGCGCAGCATTGGTAACACCTGAGTTTGGGCAGAAACAGCCCATTCGCCGCCGCTTTTAAGCAACACTTCGCCATTTTGAATAAAGGTTAGCAGCGTTACCACATCATCTAAAAATGCATTATGCGTCAGCGCCCCTGAGCCATTGGGGCCATTTTGGGCCGATTCGAGGTTGATATCGGTGTCTTGTTGTTTGCCAATGCCAATTGGACGTTTTGTTTTTGGCTCGCGCTGTAACAATTGCTTCAATTCATCGGCAAAATAATATACGGTGTTGGGTGGGGTGCTGCGGTCGAACCCGCGAAAGATAAAGCCACGATACCACAGGGTTTCGGTGCTGTTGATGGGGTTGATCCATGGGCGTTCGCGCTCAAGTTTGCCGGGACCCATTTGTCGCAATATGCCAAAACGCCGCTCAAACACTGCAACAGGTATACGCCCATCGGCAGCCAATAACACCTCCAGCGCTGTTAAGGCCTCGGCTGGCAACATGGTTTTGGCCCGCTCAATATTGTCGGCAACAGTCATAATAGCAGGTAGCTTCTCGGCCAATTCGCGCGGTGTTGCGGCTTCGAGAAACAAATCCCATGCTTCGGCAATCGCCATTAGGCGCGGCAATGGCTCATCGATAAGGGCGGAACGCAGTGAACGCATGTGACACAAATTATGCCGGATTTTTTAGAGGTGGAATCGATTCGCTTTGGTCGTATACAAAGCTGATTGATTTCGGCGAAAGTCAACACTTGCGAAAGTCCTATGTTTACCCAGTCAACAAACGTTGTGTTGCCGCTACATAGGTTTGCGCCACTGCCAACATCGAATCAAGGTCAACCCACTCATTGGCTTCACAGGTGTTGCCACCACTGGGGCCGCACACAATGCTGGGAATGCCGCCGAAGGCATGTAGATGATTGGCATCACACACGCTGCGCCCCAACACAGGCCTAATCTCGCGCCCGCTGGCCTGCGCCAAACAGTCGCTCGCGGTGCGGGCGAATGACTCATTTGGCGGATGGCGTGTTTATGACCGGTTTGAGACGGCAGGCGAATCATGGCGCATGCCAATTCGGTGAGGTGAGAGATATTCATGAGGTGAGGATATTTTAATTCGATGCCTATACTCTTGCAACAGATAGACAAAGTAAATTTCTTGGGGCGTGTTTCTTAAATCAACTTTTACTTTTTTTGTCAGATGAAATCATGTGGTTTTATCAAATCAGAGAGCATGTCTAGACAAAACGAATGCCGAAAAATTGTTTTAAGAAACACTGTCTTACCGAAAAGTGCGATGTTTAGTCTGTTTGTCTATTGACCCTTCATTGCTAAATCAACCTTTTGCAAACCATGTGATATGGTTTGTAAAAGGTCTTGTAAGGGTGGGATGAGTGCCAGTGAATAGAGTGCAAATCCAGCCCCATATAAAAGACCATGATATGGGGTGATGAAAATACTCAGCCAGACCAACACGCTGCCTAGCGTCATGGCGGCGACGCTAAACCAATTGCCACCTAGCGGCGGGTTGACTTGCCCGATGAAGAATTTGCGTACCAAATAGGGGATGAGCGCGATGCCAAATTGCAGCACCCAGCCATAAATGAGGGCCTGTGGCGCAGTAGACTCAATTGGTCCCCCTTGTAAGATACCAAGCATAATAAAGGGGGCCATCATGATGGGCGCTAAGATCCAAATATACGAGCCGATTAAATGAGATGCGCCCGGGCTTTTTAGGTTGTCGCTGTGCTTAAATGCGCTAATGGTTTGAATTAAGAGCCAAAAGGTGGCTGAAATATGCAATACCAAGCCAATGATAGTGGGGGGGATGCTGCCACCTAACCAAGGCCCAAGCACCAGCCCAAATGCGCCCAAGGTCATGCCCCAATAGATTCGGTTGATGTTTTGGGGTGAGCTGAGTTGCCGACCGGTAATGAGTGGCACGATATCGACCAGCAACCCTGCGAATGTAAGCGACATAAAGCCCCATGCATTGGCATGGATATGCGCTTCGAGTGGGGTTTGCACATATAAGGCGCTGCTCCAATTTAAAAATAAACCTGTGCCGAGGAGGATACCCACCAGCAAATAGGCAACACCGGTTAGATAAAATTTCAGGCTAATAGGCGCATCGCCCCCGTGCATCCCCCATAATTGCAATAACAACAAACTTGCCGCAATAAAAATAAGTGTGCCGCCAACGAAGATCATGATTTGGGTCATGCCTGCAAACCCCGCCACCAGCGTAACTAGCCCGGCATTGACTAACAGCCAAATATCCCAGCGCATCGCCGGGCGCGGTTTATTTGAGACCGATGCTACTAAATTGGGTAATACCCCAAATAGCATCTGAGACAGCACCCCAAGTGTGACAAAATGCACACGCATCCAGCGCAATGCCACAAACACATTTAAAAAATTTAGGCTGATCAGCGAGACATCGACTGCACTTAATAGCGCAACAACAATATAAAGTAAAGTGGTAATGAGATAAGGAATAGGCATGGTATTTCTCCGATAGGCAAGGTGTAGAGCAGATTCTGAGTTGAGGAAAAGTCTGGCCACTTTCACAATCCATCTCCCGCAGTGTAGCTGCGGGAGATGGATTGTGAAAGCGGCCCTTCATCTTTTAGAAATTTGCGCTAACATTGCTATATCAGTTAAAGCGTAAGGCTTATTTCTTTCTCTGTCGCCGACTTAAGTCGGATAGTTGTCTTTTACTGAGCGTGAAATTGGCGAAAACGTCTTGTTGGGTGTCGTTTTATGCCGCCAATGCCTCTAACCCAGCAGGGTTGAGGATGCGAATTTCACGCCGCTGGGTTTGAACGAGACCATCATTTTCGAGGGTGCGCATGGCACGTTGTAATACATCGGGCACTGTGCCCAAGCGGGCAGCCAATTCGGTTTGGGTTTGCCAAAGTGGGCGCAATAAAATCTTGTCACCCTTGGCTTCATCAAGCAACAAACGTGCCAAACGCCCAATGACAGGCCGCAACGAGATATCGGCTACCAGATTAACAAGGTAAACCATGTTATCTGCCATATTTTCGATGATGCGTTGTGCCACATCGGGTTGCTGACGCACTAACCGCATGACCGCAGCACGCGGCAGCATCCAAATAGCGGTTGGCTCTAGCGCAATGGCGGTGGCAGGGTTGGGGCGATGGGTGAAGGCCCCTACTTCGTTAAAGGTGTCACCCGGGCCGATATAGCGCAACACTTGCTCGCGCCCTTCTGAGGACGATTTGACCACTTTTAGCCAACCGCTTGCCACATAATGCAAGCCAGCTGAGTCTTCACCCTCCAAAAAAATGATGGCCCCCGCCGTATATTCTTGCCATAACGACCCTTGCGCCAGATCAGCCAGCGTTTGGGGTGCAAGACCTTTAAATAAAGGCAGTTGGTTTAATTGTTGGGTGAAGAGGTGGTAAGAGGGTGGCATCATTTATATTATCTCTCGCGTCCTTGCTACTTTATTCACCAACTCCAACGCCTGATATAGTGCAATGGCTGTTTCAGTGACGAATGTTAATGGGTAAGTTGAATGTAGTTTGGCATATCGGCAGGCGCAAATTTGCAAATTTTTCGAACGCGTACTTAGTAATAGTCATGCTCATTTATACGCTTTGTCCACACGCTTCGTGTGTACGTTTCGTGCGTCGATACGATCGCATATCTTTCGTCAATGACTTCACCGCCTTACAGGGCCGGTTGGCTGTTTAGTTCGTAGAGCTTATGGTTATGTATAGAAATTGGCAATGCCGCTATAATTTCTTGGGCGTGTAATCTGCCGCTGGTATGCCAATAACTTTCAATTAAGATTAAGCGCCCCGTTTGGGTTAACAGTGTTGCTCAATGTTTTAAAACTTGCTTTGGTGAAGATAATGCACAAAGTATGCACAAAGTAGATGACGATATACAATGACATCGAATTGCTAATCAAACTGTGCTACTGGTGTATCTATTATTTTAAACTGAACCTGTAGCTGGTGTGCCGTATCTACGGTATTATTGACTGGTTTATTATGACAAATTGGACTTTTCACACCATCGATACCAATGGTATTCAAATGCATTTTCGGCGCAGCGGCGGCGATAAGCCCCCATTTATTTTGGCCCATGGCTTTAGCGACGATGGCGGCTGTTGGCCGTTAGTAGCCGATGCGCTGGTTGAGCGCTACGATGTTATTGCCCTTGATGCGCGTGGGCATGGTAAATCGTCTGACCCAAGCGAGGGGTATGGTAGCGCCGAATATGCGGCGGATTATGCCGGCCTCATTATTGGCTTGGGCCTCTTCAAACCCATTTTACTGGGGCATTCGATGGGTGCTATTAATGCCTTGGCAATGGCGGCGCTTTATCCAGACTTGCCCGGCAAAATTTTGCTCGAAGACCCACCGCCATTTTGGCACTCGTTTGCCAATGACTCAGTTACTGGTGACAATGAGGTTAAGCGCCGTGCTGGGACCCGTAGTTGGATGGTGGGCGTAAAGCGTAAATTACACACCGAGATTGTGGCCGAGGTTAAGCGCAATCACCCAGCATGGGACGAAGCTGAGTTTATGCCTTGGGCCGAATCAAAACAGCGCTTTAGCATGAATGTGCTGAATGGCGGCGGCGCAAGCCTTGATTGGGGCGCATTGTTGCCCAAAGTGACTTGCCCAGCCTTGCTGTTCACGGCTGATCCCGCACTTGGCGCTATTCTTACCGATGCACATGTGGCTTCGTTCAAACAATTGGTGACGCACATGCGTGTGCAGCACATCCCTAATGCTGGTCACTCTATTCGCCGCGAGCAATTTGTGGCTTATATGGCGGCAGTGAATGGGTTCTTAGGTGCGTGATTATTGCTAAAAATGTTGTTTTGAGGGCACAAAGCAGCAAAATTTAGTATAGTTTTGCTGCTTTGTGCAAATTCCTAAAAGATGAAGGGCCGATTTCACTATCTATCCCTCAAAGCGTAGCTTTGAGGGATAGATAGTGAAATCGGCAAAGCCTTTCATCAACTCGGAATCTGCTCTATGATAAAAAGAGCGCTACAGCTTTGCGTTTTATTGGCACAGGGTAATGTGAGGTTTAAAGTAAAATAGCGTCACCACATCTGTGAATTCAACACAACGCATTACCAAACGTATCTTCGACCTTGTCGTAACGATTCCAGCCCTTATCGTCTTGAGTCCTGTGATTTTGATCACATGGCTGTTGGTGCGGCAAAAATTGGGCACGCCCGTGCTGTTTCGCCAACAACGCCCAGGGTTATATGGCAAGCCATTTCACATCATCAAATTTCGCACCATGACCGATGCGCGTGATGCACAAGGTAATTTATTGCCCGACCCAGAGCGTATTACGCGCTTTGGCAGCTTTTTGCGCAGCGCCAGTTTAGACGAATTGCCGGAATTGCTCAATGTTTTACGTGGCGAAATGAGCCTTGTTGGGCCGCGCCCCTTGCTCATGCGTTA
Organism: Chloroflexota bacterium; assembly: GCA_018969115.1. Taxonomy (GTDB): domain Bacteria; phylum Chloroflexota; class Anaerolineae; order J036; family Brachytrichaceae; genus AQU-03. The sequence continues at coordinate 27,795 of JAGWYZ010000013.1, forward strand.
TTTGCCGCGTTATTCACCCGAACAAATGCGCCGCCACGATGCCCCGCCCGGCATCACGGGTTGGGCGCAAATTAATGGCCGCAATGCCATTTCGTGGGAAGAAAAATTTAAACTTGATGTTTGGTATGTTGACCATTGGTCGGTTTGGCTCGATCTCAAGATCATCGTCTTAACCTTGCTCAAAGTTTTTCGCCGCGAGGGCATCAGCCAAGAAGGCTTTGTTTCATCGCAAGAATTTATGGGCTAACTCTAAAAAGTGCAAGGTGTAAAGTAACAAGTAAAAAGTTTTGCATTTTGCATTTTGCATTTTTTATGTTACAACACATTCTATTTAAACATTTCCACGACTTGACCGAGGACGCTATTAATGTCGAATATCAAACCCATACAACCCAAACCGATGGGCACGCCAGCATTCGTGAGGTGTTGCAACGGGCACATGAGCGCCAATTGCGGGCCATTGCCTTTACTGAGCATGTGCGCCGCAGCACCGATTGGTTTGCTGATTTTGCACGTAATGTGCGGGCTGAAGCTGCGCAGTTCCCTGATTTAACGGTGTATGTTGGTTGCGAAGCCAAGGCACTCAACACCAATGGCGGGTTAGATGTGAGTGATGAGGTGCGCGCCCAATGTGAAATCGTGTTGGGTAGTGTGCATACCTTCCCAAAACAATATGGCAAATTTGATGACTATGACAAGACCAATCCTCAAGATGCCCGCCGTTTTGCCGAAATTGAATGTGAATTGGCACTGGGCTTGCTGAAATATGCGCCGATTGATGTGTTGGCGCATCCGGGTGGTATGTATCAAAAACGATTTGGCAAATTTCCTGATGATTTGTTTCGTGAAATGATGTTAGCTACCCGTGTTCAGAATGTCGCCATTGAGATTAGCAGCTCATATTTATATGATTTTCCGGCTTTTTTGCGTTTGTGTGATGAAATTAACCCTATCGTCTCAATCGGTTCAGATGTGCATGAGCTTGACCATGTGGCGCGTTGTCGTGACACCTTAAGACAATTACGAATTAACAACTACGAATTACGAATGGGAACGAACACAGCATCGCCTTGAGTGTTTCATTGTTTCGTTTGTAATTCGTAATTTTTTGATCAGCATGAAAATACTCGTTACCGGTGCGGGCGCATTGCTTGGGCAAGGCATTATGCGTTCGCTCAACAATTCGCCACTCAAGCCCTATATTATTGCCGTTGACCCCAGCCCGTTATCGGTGGGGTTATATTGGGCCGATGAAGCCCATCTGGTGCCGATGGCAACACGCCCCGATTATGTAGACGTGATGCGAAAAATCATCGCTACCAGCCGCCCCGATGTGGTATTGATTGGTACAGATGTTGAATTGCTCATTTTTGCCCAACACCGTCAGGCGCTTGAGCAAGAATTTGGCACACATATTTTGGTCAGTCGCCCTGAAGTGATTGAAATTGCCGATGACAAATGGAAGACCGCCCAGTATTTGCAAAAACACGGCTTTCCATTCCCCGATTCATGTTTGCCGGGTGATGAGGTCGCGCTGGTGCAACGCCGTGGTTTTCCGCTGATTGTCAAACCCCGTGTCGGTGCGCGCTCGGTGGGGGTGCAATTGGTGCACACGACCGATCAATTGGTGCAGGCCATTGCTCAAACCCATCAGCCTGTCATTCAACAACATCTTGGCGATGATGAATCGGAATATACGGCGGGTGCGCTTTGCTTTGGCGAGGTGTGTTTGTCAATTGTGATGCGGCGGCACCTGCGTGACGGTAACACTTACCGCGCCTTCGTCGTTGAAGATGCAATGCTGAACCAATTTGTGTGCCAAGTGGCGCGTAGCCTGCAACCTGATGGCCCGATCAATTTTCAATTTCGTTTAGACCAAGGCGTGCCCAAAATTTTTGAAATTAATGCGCGGTTTTCTGGTACCACGCCATTACGGGCCTTGGCGGGGTTTAATGAGGTTGAGATGGCGTTACGGTATTTAATACACGGCGAGCCGCTGCTGCAACCGCAGGTGCAGCCCGTCACCATCTTGCGTTATTGGTCAGAGACAGTGTTACCATCAGACAAATTAATAAAGGGTTGAGAGTTTGGAGTTGAGGGTTAAGAGTTTTTCGAACTCTCAACTCTCAACTCTTAACTCTCAACTCCCAATTCCCACTCATGCATCCCCGAATTTATCTTTCCCCCCCTCACATGTCTGGCCTTGAACAAGGTTATATCCAATCAGCATTCGACACCAATTGGATTTCGACACTGGGGCCAAATGTTGATGGCTTTGAGCGCGAATTTTGCCAAATGGTGGGCTGTGCCCATGCGTTGGCGGTTAGCTCTGGCACAGCTGCCATTCATTTGGCCTTGCAATTGGCGGGTGTGGGGCCGGGTGATGAGGTGTTGGTGTCTGATTTCACCTTTGCCGCCAGCGTTAACCCCATTATTTATTTGGGCGGTTATCCGACCTTTATCGATAGTGAAACAACTTCGTGGAATATGGACCCAGATTTGCTTGAGCAGGCTTTGGTTGCGCGGGCAGCGCGTAATCGTTTGCCCAAAGCAGTGGTAGTGGTGCATTTATATGGGCAATCTGCCGATATGTTTCCCATTCTCGCCGTTTGTAACCGCTATGGTGTGCCTGTGATCGAAGATGCCGCCGAGGCCTTGGGTGCGACCTATAAAGAGCATTGGGCTGGCACATTGGGGCGTTTTGGCATTTTTTCGTTTAATGGCAATAAGGTCATCACCACATCGGGTGGGGGGATGTTGGTGACGAATGAGGATGACGAAGACGGTGCGTTAATTGCGCACGCCCGTAAATTGTCGACCCAAGCGCGTGAACCTGCGCCACATTATCAACATACTGAAATTGGCTATAACTATCGCATGAGCAATTTGTTGGCTGGGGTGGGGCGGGCGCAATTGCAAGTGTTGGCCGACCGCGTGCAAAAACGCCGCCAAAATTTTGATTATTATGAAGAACGGCTTGGGCATTTGCCGGGCATTGGTTTTATGCCCGAAGCGCCGTGGGGCAAGGGCAACCGTTGGCTGACCTGCATCACCATCGACCCAGCCCAGTTTGGGGCCGACCGCGAGGTGATTCGTTTGGCATTAGAGGCCGAAAATATCGAGTCACGCCCATTGTGGAAGCCCATGCATTTGCAACCCATTTTTGCCAAATATGAGTCGGTGGGCGGCGACGTGGCCCAACATTTGTTTGAGCGCGGGCTATGTTTGCCCTCTGGCTCAAATTTGTCGCAGGCCGATTTGGAGCGGGTGGTGGCTGTGGTGTTGGCGGCGTGTAGATAGCATAACAATAAGCAAACATAACCTATAATTTAAGGATGGTTGTAATACAAACATCTATAGAAGAGTTGGCACAAACAGTTGCGCAATTTCCGTTAGATGCTCAGAAGCAGGTGATAGATTTTGTTGCTTTGTTAAAAGCCAAACTGCGGCAGCAAGAATCTGACGCAGATGCTAAATGGGATGCGGCGATTGAGTCAACCACCCCAGAGCAACTCGAGCGGATACGTACACGGGTTATAAGCCAACGATCACAGGCTAAGCCGTTATTTAATGCTGAGGGTAAAGTAACGCCCCCATAACTATGAAGTCGTTAGCTACACCTGATTTTTGGGATTGTTATAACGCTTTGCAGGAAAATATTCGCCGCCGTGCTGATGAAGCTTTTGAACTGTGGTTGGATAACCCTCGTCATCCTAGCATTAGGTTTCAACCTAAAGAACCATTTTGGAGCGCATGCGTTACTGATGACTATCGGGCCTTAGCGGAAATAGATGGCGATACCGTGATATGGTTTTTTATTGGAACCCACAACGATTATATGAAAATATTAGAATAGACACGGTATGTTGTAACCTATTTTATTCATACCTTAGTCATTTTGCCTGTGGAATTCACCGGTGGGCAGTCGCAAATTGGCGAAGATATTGTTATCGAGAAAGGGTGAAAATTGCGGAAATGCCGATTTCACTATCGCTCCCTTAAGCATAGCTTAAGGGAGCGATAGTGAAATCGGCAAAACCTTTTATCAACTTGGAAGCTGCTCTAAACCGAGCGCGTCTCGCCCTCAATCACATCATCGGCGCTGCCGGGCTTGGCAGACCCATTGGCCGTGCCATTCTCACCTGCTGCGTAGCCAGATTGCCCAATCTTCATCAGGGTTTCTTGCACGGCCTCGGTGGCCTTCTTAATGCGGTTAATATCATCGGTTTTAATCGCATCTTTCAGGTCGTTGATCTTGCTTTCAGCCTCACCACGATCTGCCCCGCTGACTTTCTCACCTAAATCTTTCAGCGACTTTTCGGCCTGATAGGCAGTTTGGTCGCCAGTGTTACGAGCATCAGCCAACTCTTTGCGCTTGGCATCAGCGGCGGCGTTCTTTTCGCCGTCTTTCACCATGCGGTCAATGTCGTTCTTGCTTAGGTTGGTTGAGGCCGTAATGCTGATACGTTGCTCCTTGCCCGTTGCCTTGTCCTTCGCCATCACGCTCAAAATACCATTGGCATCGATGTCAAACATCACCTCGATCTGAGGCGTGCCACGTGGGGCGGGCGGAATGCCCTCGAGGCGGAATTGACCAAGCAACATATTGTCGGCGGCCATCGGGCGCTCACCCTGATACACCTTTACATCGACAGCGGGTTGCATATCTTCAGCTGTGCTGAAGGTTTCGCTCTTCTTAACCGGAATGGTGGTGTTGCGTGCAATCATGGGGGTTGATACACCGCCCATTGTCTCAATGCTCAAGGTTAATGGGGTCACATCCAACAACAACACATCTTTTACATCGCCGCCCAACACGCCACCTTGAATGGCCGCGCCGATAGCGACGACTTCATCGGGGTTGACGCTCTTGTTTGGCTCTTTGCCACCAGTCAATTGCTTAACCAAATTTTGCACCATTGGCATACGGGTGCTGCCACCCACCAATACCACTTCGGCCAAATCTTTCAGGTTCAAGCCCGAATCTTTCAAGGCTTGTTCGACTGGGCCTTTGCAGCGGCGCACTAACCCTTCGCTCATGGCTTCAAATTTGGCGCGGGTCAACTTCATCATCAAATGCTTTGGCCCAGAGGCATCGGCGGTGATGTATGGCAAGTTGATTTCGGTTTCCATCAAGGTGCTCAATTCGATCTTGGCCTTTTCGGCAGCTTCGCGCAAGCGCTGTAGCGATTGGCGATCGGTGCGCAGGTCTACGCCCTGCTCTTTCTTAAATTCAGCAATGAGCCAATCGACAATGGCATTGTCCCAATCATCGCCGCCAAGGTGTGTATCACCGTTGGTCGATTTGACCTCTACCACGCCGTCACCGACTTCGAGCACACTCACATCAAAAGTGCCACCACCGAGGTCGAAGACCAAAATAGTCTCGTCCTTCTTCTTGTCCAAGCCATAAGCCAAGGCTGCGGCAGTTGGCTCGTTAATGATGCGTAGCACCTCAAGCCCCGCAATTTGCCCAGCGTCTTTGGTGGCTTGGCGTTGGCTGTCATTAAAATAAGCTGGCACGGTAATGACGGCCTGTGTGACTGGCTCGCCAAGATACGACTCAGCATCGGCCTTCAGTTTGGCCAGCACCATCGCGCTAATTTCTTGTGGGGTGTAAATTTTGTTGGTGTTTGCAATCTTCACCCGTGCATCTTTGCTGGGGCCTTCCATCACTGGGTAAGGCACACGCTTGCGTTCACCTTCAACCTCATCAAATTTGCGGCCCATAAAGCGCTTAATTGAAAACACGGTGTTTTCGGGGTTCACCACCGCTTGGCGCTTGGCGGGCACACCCACCAGCCGCTCGCCGGTTTTGCTAAATGCCACCACACTCGGCACCAAATTGCCACCTTCTGCGGTGCGAATGACGGTGGCCGTGCCACCCTCCATCACTGCAACCACGCTATTTGTTGTTCCTAAGTCAATGCCTACGATTTTGCCCATTGTGTTTATCTCCTTTTGTGTTAAATATCTTGCTAAATTGGGTGATTTGTTTTATCACTCACTGTTACTGTGTGCTAATATCGCTCTGTTTGAATAGAAACATATCGGTTTAATATTTGTTTTGTGTTAGAAAAAAGCGCTCTCCAGAAAATGTTTGTCTCCGATTTCAATAAGCTTTGGTTGGGTGAAACCATTAGCTCACTCGGCAGCAGCATTACCCAATTTGCCTTGCCGTTGGCTGCGGCACAAACCTTAAACGCCACCCCCACCCAAATGGGTTGGCTGAGTGC
>JAGWYZ010000244.1 GCA_018969115.1 Chloroflexota bacterium
GCCATGCCACAACAAAACTTGAGCACCAGTGCAATGCTGGTATAGACCAGTGAATTCACCACCGTTTTGGTGAATAGGGTGGTGCTGAGTAGTTTTCGATAGTTTTCAAACCCGGTGAAATTCGCGGCACTGCCCACTTCTTTATCGGTAAAGCTGAGATAAATGGCATAAAAAAACGGATAAGCCATCATGACAGCTAAAAACAAAAAACCGGGGCTGAGCAAAATCGGCCCTAGCGTGCTGTCTTTGTGCATCAATCTCGATATTTTGGCAGATAAGGTAGGCGTTTGCATTGGGAAATGAGTGAGGAGAGAAGGATGAAGGATGAAGGATGAAGGATGAAGGATAAAAGGTGAAGAATTCTTCATTCCTCATCCTTTATCCTTCATCCTTTAAAATCTCATTTGGTTAGCTGAGCAACTTGAGGTCGTTGATGTCTTTCATCACACCGGCTAAGGCGGCTTTGGCGTTGCCAGTTGAGCAGGCTTGCGAGAACAGTTTGCCGATTAGCACTTTTTCTTGCATCAAGCTCGATAGCTTGTTGTTGTTTGGCAAGTTATACCCTGCTGGTAATGCCAACTTGAACATTTCTTTAGCAATCGCCAGTTTGGGGTCGGCGGGCCAAATGGGTTCGCTTTCAAACTTGGGCAACATGGGCAAGATATAGCCTTGACCAGCCTTATAGAACGCCCCAAGGTTCTTAATCGAGAAGAAGTTCTTGATCAAATCTTTGGCGGCGTCGAGATCTGCCCCTTTGGTATGACCCAGAATGCCCCACCAAGGCAATGTGGCGGCGCCAAAGCGCCCGGCTGGGCCTTTGGGTGGGATGGCGTGATTCATGCCAGCGGCAACGGCGGGGTTGTTTTTGGTAGCGGGCAAATAAATGGTGTTGACGTTGGCTGTCATCGAGATTTTGCCAGCCAAGAAACCAGAGTTGTTTGCACCGTCGTCATAGGCCACTTCGCCAGGGTCGCCACAATCATTGTGGAACTGAATGGCATATTCGAGCGCGGCGAGCGTCTCTTTGCTGTCGAGGGCCAATGAGCCATCGGGGTTAAATTCTTTGCCCCCAAAGGCCCACAACACCAAGTAAGGTGCTGCGTTGCCATCGCCACCGGCTTTATCTGAGAAAGTCATGCCGAAGGGGCGGCCTTTGGCCTTCAACTTTTTGCCTGCAACCAATATTTCATCCCATGTATCGGGGAATTTGGTAATGCCTTCTTCCTTAAACCAGTCTTCACGATAGTTCATGAACCAGTTGTGTTGACCGAGTGGCACGGCAATCCATTTGCCGGCATTTTTGGCGAGGAATGGGCCAGCGGGCAAATAGCCGCCGCCTTCACTGCTCAGGGCTTCGGCCACATCGCTGACATCGACCAAGCTCTTGGCATAAATGGCGGGTGGGGTGGCCGACTGAATGATGTTTGCGCCACTACCGGTTTCGATGGCGGTTTGGATCTTTGGCCCAAAGTTTTGGTCACGCTCTATTGTGAGGGTGACATTGTTTTGCTTGGCCCAGTCATTGGCAAAGTTGTCAATCACGGGGTCAAGTTCGGGCAAGAAACTCCATGCGCCGCCTAGCCAATTCACTTTTGCACCTTTTAGGGTGACGGGTGCAGCGGGTTTGGCGGGGTCAGCCGGTTTGGCTGGTGCGGGGGCTGCGGTTGGGGTGCTACACGCGGCTAATGCGCTGACACCTGTGCCGAGGGCGGCGATACCTGCGCCTTTCAAGAGCGCTCTACGGGTTAATTTGGTTTGCTTCATGGCAATTTATCCTCCTTTGGTTTGTTTTGTCACAATTTGTTTGATGCTTTGAACCTATTTTCTCAATAATGAGAGGTAAGTAACGCCGGTTTAGACATTACGTCTTTGAGATTTCCCCTTATTACTGAGAAGATGCAATTAAACACTAATTCAAATTGTATTCATATATAAAAAATTGTCAACTGTCAATTGTAAGTTGTTAACAGTTTACTGTTGACAGTATAAACTATTTCGACTATGATATTAGTATTCATATGGAAAAAGACACGGGCTTATTACTTTACCGAAATATGCTACTCATCCGCATGAGCGAAGAAAGGCTGGCGCAATCGCGGCAAGCCGGTTTGGTTCATGGTGCTTGTCACACTTATGTGGGTGAAGAGGCGGTTGCGACGGGCGTTTGCGCCCATCTTAACCAAGATGATATGGTGTTTAGCACCCATCGTGGTCATGGTCATGCCTTGGCAAAAGGTGTTTCGCCTTTTGAGGTAATGGCTGAGCTGTATGGGCGCGAAACGGGTTGCTCGCATGGTCGCGGCGGCAGTATGCACCTTTTTAAACCCGAAGTGGGCTTAATGGGCACCAGTGGGATTGTTGGCCCGTGCATTTTGCAGGCTGCGGGCGCGGGTTACACCTTTAAATTGTTGGGCAAGCCCAATGTGGCGGTGGCGTTTTTTGGGGATGGGGCCTCGAATAACGGCGCTTTTCACGAGGGTGTTAACTTAGCCGCCATTTACAAGCTGCCGGTGCTGTTTGTGTGTGAAAATAATTTATACGCAACCGAAGTGCCAGCGTCCTATTCATCGGGCAACCCCGATATTTATCAGCGGGCGATTGGCTATGGCATCCCGGGCGTAAAGGTTGATGGCAATGATGCATGGGAGATGTTTTTAGCAGCGGGTGAGGCAGTGCGACGAGCACGGGCTGGGGAAGGTCCGACCTTGATCGAGGCAAAAACCTATCGCACCCGTGCCCATTCTGAAGGCATGCGCGATGTGGGCTATCGCACCCAAGAAGAGGTTGAAGCTTGGAAAGCCCGCGACCCGATTAAAATGTTGCGTGATCGTTTGCTGAGCGATCATACCGTCGACGAAGACGATATCGACAATATTCATAATGATGTCACCGCACGGGTAACCGATGACCATCAACGCGCTGCTGATAGCCCTTGGCCTAAAGGTTCAGACGCATTGTCACATGTTTATTTTGAGGGAGCATGAAAGAACAAACTTATACCGTTGCTGCGCGTGAGGCGCTGGATGAAGAAATGGCGCGTGACCCACGCATTTTTGTGATGGGTGAGGGTATTGGCAAACGCGGCGGCAACTTTAACACCACCTTGGGGCTATATGAAAAATATGGCCCGTTGCGTTTGTGTGATACCCCTATTGCCGAGCGTGGTTTTATTGGCTTGGCGGTGGGGGCGGCCATGTCTGGCTCAATTCCGGTCATCGACTTTATGATGGTCGATTTTATTTTGGATGCGATGGGCGAGATTATTAACCAAATGGCGAAGATGCAGTACATGAGCAGCGGGCGTTTACGGATGCCGATGGTGTTGCGCGGTTGTATCGGTATTGGTGGCGCGGCAGCGACGCATCATTCGGGCAGCTATTATTCTACTTTTAGCAATATTCCTGGGTTACGGGTGATTGTGCCGACCACGCCCGCCGATGTCAAAGGCATGTTTAGAACGGCCTTGCGCGGCAATGACCCTGTGATTATGCTTGAGCATAAAAATTTGCTTAGCAATAAAGGGCTGGTTCCTGAGGAAGATTACACCACGCCATTTGGTCAAGCCCGCATTGCGCGGGCGGGCAAACATGTGACTGCGGTGGGGGTGGCGCTGACGGTGCAAAAATGTGTGCAGGCCGCCGAAGTGCTGGCCAAGCAAGGCATCGAGGTCGAGGTGATTGACCCGCGCAGCACTTCACCGCTCGATATCGCCACCATTTTGCAATCGGTGAAAAAGACCGGGCGTTTGATGATTGTGGATGATGCCTTTGAGCCGTGTGGTTTTGGGGCCGAGGTGAGCGCCCAAGTGGGTGCATATGGTTTCGATGATCTCGACGCGCCCATTCGGCGGCTGAGCGGGGCCTTTGCGCCCACACCCTATAGCCCGCCGCTTGAGCAAGAAATTGTACCCAGCGTCGAAACGATTACAAAAGCACTTTATGATTTGGTGAAGGAATGAGATGAAGGGTGAAGGATGAAGGATGAAGAATAAAGGTTTCTTTCATCCTTCATCCTTCATCCTTCATCCTTTTAAAAGATGGCTGTTGAAATTGTTATGCCCAAACTCGGATGGACGGCTGAGGAAGCGACCATTACCGAGTGGACGAAAAAAGACGGCGAGCTGGTGCAGCGCGGCGAAGTGTATTTGCTGGTCGAAGGCGATAAATCGGTGAATGAGATTGAATCGTTTGAGACTGCTATTTTGCGTTTGTTGCCCGATGGCCCTAAAGTTGGTGAAACGGTTAAGATCGGTACTTTGTTGGGGTATTTTGTGCAGCCGGGCGAAAAGCCACCCTTTGAGGCTGCTCAAGCTGCGGCCCAACTTGGCGGGCAAGCTGACCCACAAGCCAGCCCCAGCGCGGCAGCCGATGCCCCAAGCCCTAATCCTGACCCATACGCCGGGCGCGATAAACGTGGGCCAAAAATTAGCCCACGCGCTTTGCGCATCGCCAATGAATTGGCGGTGGATTGGCAAAAACTGATCGGCAGCGGCACCAGTGGCCGTATTGTTGAGGCCGATGTGCAAGCGGCAGCGGCTGCGGCTGCTATGGCAGCGACGGCAGCGGCGAAGGTAGCGGTTGTGCAAGCCCCGCCGGTGCAACCTGTGGCGGCGCCAGCGATTGTGCCAGCGCCAACGCAGCCGGTGGTACGCGCCACGCCTGTTGCCAGCAATGCCACTCGTAAGACCATTGCGGCCCGCTTGAGCCAAAGCGCCCATACCACTGCACCGGTCACATTGACGACCGAAGTTGATGCCAGCGAGTTGTTGAAATTGCGCGAGACGCTTAAGGGCGAAGGCGCGGGCCGTGGTGCGGTCCAACCCGTGCCCAGTTATAATGACCTTTTCGCCAAATTAGTGGCCTTGGCTTTGCAAGAACATCCCGCGCTGAATGCCTCGTGGTCAGATGAGGGTGTGATTCAACATACTCATATCAACATTGGCATGGCGGTGCAAACCGAGCGTGGCTTGTTGGTGCCGGTTGTGCGTGACCCGGCCCGCAAGTCATTGCCCAATATTGCCGCCGAGGCCAATCGGCTGGTTGAGCAGGCGCGGAATGCTACCATTTCTGCAGATGATATGCGCGGTGGCACATTTACAATTACCAACTTGGGCATGTATGACATTGATGGCTTTACGCCTGTGATCAATTTGCCTGAATGTGCTATTTTGGGCATTGGGCGGATGGTAGCGAAGGTGGTTGTGGTGGATGAGGCAAACCCGCGCCGTGCTGCGCGGACGGCCATTCGCAAGATGATGGTGTTGAGCTTGACGTTTGACCATCGGGTTGTGGATGGCGCACCAGCGGCCCAATTTTTGCAACGGGTGAAGAAGTTTGTCGAACAGCCTTATCTTTGGCTGGCGAGGTAGGGCGGCAAAAGCGGTAGTGCCAAAACCACTATCCCTCTACCCCATAGGGGTAGAGGGATAGTGGTTTTGGCGAAAACCTTTCTCCGTTAATATTAACAAGATACGAAAATAAAGTTTATGGATATCGATGCACTCAATCAAGTTTTAACGGCTCCGGTCAAACGTAGTTTGTCGGATGAGATCGTCGTGCGTTTGCGAGACGCGATCTTAACGGGAGCTTTTCCGCAGGGCGAACGCTTGCGCGAAGAAAACTTGGCGGCATCGCTAAAGGTGAGTCGTGGCCCCATTCGTGAGGCGCTAAGCAAACTTGAACGTGAAGGTTTGGTGGTGCTCAACCCGAATCGTGGTGCAACGGTGACTTTGATCACCCGCGAAGATTTAGCTGAGGTGTATAGCCTGCGCTTGGCGCTCGAAAAGTTGGCCGCGACAGAGGCAATTAAACACCCCAACGAAAAGTGTTTCCCAGAGATGCAGGCGTGTGTGTCGCAAATGGGCGAAACCATTATGCACGGCAGCACGGCTGGGCATGATACGGCGGCGCTGGATGTGCGATTTCATGAATTATTGGTGCTGGCGGCCAACCACACCCGTTTGTATCGACATTGGATGGAACTGCGCCCCCAAATTCAATGGCTTTTGTTGGCCCGAACCATCTACCCAGATTATCGTGATTATGCCGTGAGTTCACATCAGGGCATTTTAGATGCCATTCATAGCAAAGACCAATCGCTCGCAATTGGCCTGCTCGAAGGACATATGCAAGGTTCGTATGAGCGGGTATTGAGGGCCTATTCAAAATAATATGAAACCGACCATTCTTGTTGTTTTTGGCGGCGACGCCAAATATGAGATCGAGACACTTGCGCCGCTAAATGCCCAGATTGTGCATGTGCCAGACTTTGATCACCCAGACGCACTTGCGGCTTTGCCCGCAGCCGATGCGATTATGTTTACCTTGCAATATGTTGGGGCCGAC